>NZ_JBAYTI010000004.1:0-76835 GCF_041675725.1 Castellaniella sp.
CCGCCATTAAACCATTCACATCGTTCAATGTCAAACTTGACCCTGCTGCGCTTGCCTTGCCGTCCAGCACGCCAGAGTGCCCCGGAACACCGTGCCGGGCCACAGCCCCGCACCGCCCCAAAAGACCACCAGCGCAAGGGTTAACCCTGCCCTGAACCGCAAAGAAACAGGAATATAGCACGCCAAATGGCACCGGGCAAGAACCGCGCAAAACCGCGCGAAAGGCAAATCGGATACGGTATCATGCGCTTGATCCGTGATCCGATCGCAGCCCGGCCGTTTCGGGCTCTCAGGTCGATCCGCTTCGGAGCCGCAGATGAAATCCGCACATAACGTGGCTGTACTGATGTATCACCACGTCACCGACCAGCCCGGTTCGCTGGCAGTAACAGCGCGACAATTCGAGAGCCAGATGCGGGGGCTGGTCGAAAACGGCTGGCGTACGCTGCAGGCCGACGAGTTTTTCGCCTTCCTGGCGGGTGAACCGGTAGCGCCCAAATCTGTGCTGCTCACCTTCGACGACGGCTACCTGGACAACTGGGTCTATGCCCATCCCATACTCGAGCATCATGGCCTGCATGCCGTCCTGTTCGCCGTCACAGGCCTAATCGGCGACGGCCCGATACGCCCCCATGCCGGCCAGAAGAACGTCGCGCTGCCAGTATGCCCGTCACACCACGAGGCCAAGGCGATTATGTTCCGCCCCGAGCGGGATCAGGTCATGCTGCGCTGGGATGAGATACGCGCCATGCAACAGGCGGGCACTTTCGAAATCCACAGCCACACCCATACGCATACCCGCTGGGACCGGGTCAGCCCCTCTGCCGCCGAGAAAATCTCCAGCCTGAACCAGGATCTGCTCGCGTCACGCGCCGCGCTGCAGCAGCAGCTGGGAGCCAGTTCGCGCCACTTGTGCTGGCCACAGGGGTATTTCGATGCCGATTACCTGGCGGTGGCCCGCGACAATGGCTTCGACTGCCTCTACACCACCGACGCCCGCGGCCAGAACAAACCGGGTGGAAACCCAGGGTACGTTTATCGGTTCGCCGCACGCAACCGGGCTTGGGGCTGGCTCAAACAACGCCTGTGGCTGGCGACCCACCCCACGCTGGCACCGCTGTACAACGCCCGGAAGGCGCGCAGCGATGCGCGCCACTGAGCGAGTGATTCACCTTTTCGGCGCCTGATGCGCCAGCGCTTCATCCAGCAACGCCAAAGTCTTCAGGCGGAACTCCTGCGCCTTCCACACCGCTTTCGGCCAGAAGCGACGATGAAACCAATACCGCAGGCTGAATTTCCGCGCGCCGAGACCATCAACGAACACCAGGAAGCGACGCCCGTCGGACCGCGTCTGTATCAACAGATTGTCGATCCCGTAATCCACCAACAGCACACGTTGCTCGACCAACCACCCGAACGCCTCGTCGATCAGCTCGCGGGCCTGATCGGTGCTCACCCGCCCGCTGAGTACCGCCTTGAGCAGCGGCGGCGAAGGTGTGCCATCGGGCTCCTGAATCAGGTCGAAGACCAGGCCCGGACCACGGTCCGTCTGGACCCAGCCGTGTACCTCGGGCATATGAGGCCCGCGGATATTGCGCCGCGCCAGGTGGCGTGCGTAATGGGCATCGATTTCATTCTGCGGCCGTTCCTGCTCGGGCTTGGCCACTTTGACGCACCAGGCAGGGTTGCCTGGATGACGCCAACAGGACCGGTCATTGCCCGTGCCGACCAATTCGCGCAACACCAGCACATCGACCCCATCGGCACGCCACCCGGACGAAAGATCCGGGCCCGTTCTAAATAAGCCCACGTGCACTCCTTGAACGCCGATCACCCGCCCGGCCTCGATTCGTAGTGAATCGGTTCGTGATGGATAATACCAAATGCATCCGCCTGCCTGCGTCGGCCACCCCCCACTTCAAACCCTAGGCACACTTTATGCCCGTACAAGAAGACATTCTCATCAACGTCACGCCCTTTGAAACCCGCGTTGCGATCACCAGCCAGGGCATCGTCCAGGAACTGCACATCGAACGCAGCATGCAGCGCGGCCAGGTCGGCAACCTCTATCTTGGGCGGGTGGCGCGTGTATTGCCGGGCATGCAAAGCGCGTTCATCGATATCGGCCAGGAACGCGCCGCCTTCATCCACGTCTCGGATCTGCGCCAAAATCGCCAGGCGCGCAGCCAGCCCGAGCCGGTCGCGACCACCCCAATGGAAAAGCTGCTGTTCGAAGGCCAGACGCTTCTCGTCCAGGTCATCAAAGACCCGATGGGCACCAAAGGGGCGCGGCTGGCCACGCACATCAGTCTGGCTGGACGCATGCTGGTCTACCTGCCACATGAACCGCATGTCGGGATCTCCCAGAAAATCGAAAACGAAGCAGAACGCACGGCCCTGCGCAGCCGAATCCAGGCACTGGCGGGGCCAGACGAAGCCGGTGGCTTCATCGTCCGTACCCAGGCCGAAGGCGCCACGGACGCCGAGCTGCTGGCGGATCTGGATTATCTGCGCACCCTCTGGGCGAACATACAGGCCCGTATCAAACAGCAAGCCGTGCCCTCAGCCATCTACATCGAGCCCACACTCGCCCAGCGGGTCCTGCGCGACATGGTCGGCCCCGAAACCGGATCCATCACCGTGGATTCGCGCACCATCACCCAAGAGCTGCTCGACTGGGCCGAGCGCTACACCCCGTCCGTGCGCGACCGCATCCACCATTACCGGGGCAACCGGCCCCTGTTCGACATGGCCAACGTGGACGAGGAAATCGCGAATGCGCTCTCCAGGCGGGTCGGGCTGAAATCGGGCGGATACCTGATCATCGATCAAACCGAGGCGCTGACGACGGTCGATGTGAACACGGGCGGCTTCGTGGGTGGACGCAACTTCAACGACACGATATTCAAGACCAACCTCGAGGCGGCCGTCGCCATTGCCCGCCAATTGCGGCTGCGCAATCTGGGCGGCATCATCGTGCTGGACTTCATCGACATGGATGATCCGGGCCACCAGGAAGCCGTGCTTGCGGAGCTTGCCAAGGCGCTGGCCCGGGACCGCACCCGTACGACCATCAGTGGTTTCAGCCAGCTTGGCCTGGTCGAAATGACGCGCAAGCGCACGCGGGAATCACTCGCCCACCAGCTCTGCGAGATCTGCCCGACCTGCCAGTCACGGGGCTCGGTGCGCACCGCCCGCACCTTGTGTTACGAGATCCTGCGCGAAATCTTGCGCGAAGCCCGCCAGTTCGATCCCAAGGAATTCCGTATCGTGGCGGCGCAAGCCGTGATCGACCTGTTTCTTGAAGAAGAAAGCCAGCATCTGGCCATGCTGGGTGATTTCGTAGGAAAACCCATATCGCTGGCCGTCGAAGGCAGCTACAGCCAGGAACAATACGACATCGTGCTGCTGTGATCAGTCATCCAGCTTATTTTCCCAGCTGCGATCGGCCTCGCAGGTTCCTGGCTTCATGAATGCGGTGATCATTTCCAGGGCGCGCTCCAGCTGCCCCGGGTAATAGCTGTAGGCCGTAACGTTGATCGTGGTGTTATGCAGGCGCACCAGGGACAGCACCACCGAGTCCTCCCAGCCGGAATCCGGCTCGGGCCGGTAGACCACCCGGGCAAAGGCCGACTCGTTCGGGAGCATTTCGAAGGTATAGCGTATGCCGCACTCGCGCTCATGTTTGAAGAGATTTTTTTGCACATCGGGGAAATCGATCGGCAGGCGGCGGCGCTCGGTGACCAGGTAGCGCTCGGTCTCCAGCCGATCCACCTGCAGGCCCGGAGGCGTAGCGGTGCAAGCTGGCAGCAGCAGTGCAAGGGCAACAATCGACCAGATCTTCATGGTGGGCTCCGCGAGGTCAGGATTCAGGGGAAGGCGTATGCGATTCTTCGAACTGCAGATGATACAGCTTCGCATACAACCCATTCTGGGCCAGGAGATCCACGTGCGTGCCTTCTTCAACGATGCGCCCGTGGTCCAGAACCAGGATGCGGTCTGCCTTTTGCACCGTGCTCAGCCGATGCGCGATCACCAGCGTGGTGCGCCCAGCCATCAAGTGCTCGAGGGACTGCTGGACTTGCCGCTCGGACTCATTGTCCAGGGCGGACGTGGCTTCGTCCAGAATCAGGATGGGCGCATCCTTGATGAGCGCCCTGGCAATCGCCAGGCGCTGGCGTTGCCCGCCGGACAGGAAGCTGGCATTGGCGCCGACCTGGGTATGGATGCCTTGCGGCAGCGTCTGCACGAATTCGAGCAGGCTGGCGGCAGCCAGGGCATCATGAATACGCTGCTCGGACACCTGGGCAGACACGCCATAGGCGACATTTTCGGCGATGGTGCCCTCGAACAACACCACGTCCTGGCTGACCAGCGACAACTGCGAGCGCAAAGCCCTCAGCCTGAACTCGCGGATATCCACCCCATCCAAGGTAATCGCCCCGGCGGTTGGTTCCACGAACCGCGGCAGCATGTTGACCAGCGTCGTCTTGCCGCTGCCCGAACGGCCGACGAGCGCCACCGTATGCCCGGCATGCACCGTCAGGTTGATGTTGTCCAGTGTATTGTGGGCCGTATCGGCAAACCGATGATGGATGCCGCGAAATGCGATGTGCCCTTGCAGGCGCTCGGTGATCTCGCGCTGCCCGGTTTCGTGTTCCACCGGCTCGCGAATCAGGTCGAACACGCTTTCAGCCGACACCAGCATGCGCTGTGTCGGCCCCGCAATGTTCGTCAGACGCTTCAGCGGGTCGAAAATCTGCCCCAGGGCCGCCATGAACGCCGCGAAACTGCCTACGGTGAGGCCCTCGTGGTTGGCCTGGTACAAGGCGACAGAGACCACTGCGGCCACCGACAGCGCCACGAAGAACTGCGAGATGGGCGACAATGCCGAATCTGCGGACGCAGCGCGCATGGCAAAACGGCGCAGCCGCGCGTTCACATACGCGAACCGCTCGCGTTCTTTTGCGCTGCCGTCGAAAAGCTTGATGACCCGTTGCCCCGCAATGCCCTCGGAGACCACCCGGGTCAGTTCGGCATTCATGTTGATGGTGTCGCGGTTGATGCGACGCAGACGCCGGATGAAGTAGCGCGCCGTCAGTACCGACATGGGCAGCATGATCAGTACGATCAACGTCAACTGCCACGACATATACAGCAGGACGGCAAGCAGGGCCAGCACGGTGAGCGTTTCTCGGACCGTGGTCTGCAGCACGTCCGCCGCCGAATAGCTGACGCGGCCGGCATCCACGGTAAACCGGTTCAAGAGGCGCCCGTGTTCGGCCGCGCGGAACTGCGCGTCCGACATCCCCAAAAGACGCTCGAACATGTCGCGGCGCAACCCCAGCAACATGTTGTTGGCCACCCACGACATCAGGTAGGAACCAAAAAAGGAGCACACGCTGCGCACGAGCATGATGCCGACCACCGCCAGCGGGATCGACCAGATGTACGACGGCTTGTCACCAGTGAACCCTTCGTCGAGCAGAGGCTTCATGATGATCGCCAGCAGCGGCTGCGTGGCGGACGTGATGGCCAGCAACCCCATGGCCAGCAGAGCCGCCTTCCAGTCTCTGCCCAATCGCTTGTAGATGTAGAGCCAAAGTTCGCGACGGACAGGATGGGCGTGGGAGGGCTTGTCGTGAATGGTCTTCACCCGGCACACTCTCTTATATACTTGGAAATCACGCATTTTAGCCCGCCGCCACGAATGGCCCTGACCGCGGGCCGGGAGCCGCAGCATTGTCACCCGCCACCCAACCCATTCTGTACGTGCGCCTGCCCAACTGGGTCGGCGACGTCTGCATGAGCCTGCCCAGCCTGGATGCCCTGCGTGCCACGGATCTGCCACTGGTGGTGTGCGCCCGGGCATGGGCCCGGGATTTTCTCGCCGCCTACCCCTTGGCGGGATTCGTCGTCATGGAAGCCTCATGGCGGCAGAATCGCAAGGCCCTGCTTCGGTCCAGGGCCGAATTCCGGGGTCATCGGCCGCTGGGCCTGCTTTTGCCAGATTCGCTATCCAGCGCGCTGAGCTTCCGCTTTGCCGGCATCCCAAGCGCAGGCTACCGCGACGACGGCCGCAGCCTGCTGTTGCGCTGGCCGATCCGCAAGCCTGCACAGGCGCTGCATGCCGTACAGGCCTGGCATCACCTCACCCGCCAAGCGCTCATGCGCTGGCAACTGCAGGCGCCGCCTGTCGAGCCGGCCGCCGAACTGCATTGGATGGCGGCTGAATCCCACGGGGCCAGCGCCATGCAGGCGCTGGCCCGAACCGGCCTGGCCACGGGTCGGTTCGTGTTGATCGCGCCCACGGCCACGGGCCTGCACAAGGGTCAGGTGAAGGTATGGCCCCATTTCGATGCCCTGACCCGCGCGCTGCAGGCGCGAGGCCATACGGTCGTAATGGCGCCGCCCGCTGGCGAACAGGCGGCGGCCCGTCATGCGGTGCCCACGGCTACCCTGCTGCCCGCTCTGGGGCTCGGGGCTTTCACCGTGCTGACGCGCCTGGCTGCCCTGGTGATCTGTAACGATTCGGGGGTGTCACACCTGGCCGCCGCCGCTGGCGCACAACAAATCACCCTGTTTGGCGTCACCCAGCCCGCCCGTACCGGCCCATGGTCCAACAAGGCCCAACGCCTGGGGCAATGGCGCGCCTGGCCAACCCTGGATGAAGTGCTTTCAAACGCCTGCGAGCGGCTGGCCGGCACCCCTTCATCGCTTCATCCAACCGGCCCGCAACCCGCAGGCTGAGCATGTCTTTTTCCGCACTGCTTGCCCAGCTGATTCTGCCGTGGAACCTGGCTGCGGTACTGCTGCTGCTTGCCCTGGCGGTCTGGGCGCTGCGTTGGCGCAAAAGTGCGCTGTGCATGGCTGGGGGCGCAGCGGCGTGGGTGCTTTTGTGGTCTTTGCCGATCACATCGCTCTGGTCCGGCGCCTGTCTGGAACAACGATATCCTACGCTACGCCCTGGGGACGCCACACCCCGGCAGGCGATCGTCGTGCTGGGCGGGCATACCGCCAATGGCCGCACCAACTGGTTCGAACCCTACGATCCGCACAAAGTCCACACGCGGACCCATACTGCCGCCGAACTCTACCTGGCTGGCAAGGCGCCGCTGATCATCGTATCGGGCGCCGCCCTCGATGGCGGCGTGAGCGAAGCGCAACTGATGGCAGCGACACTCGAACAGCAGGCGATCCCCCCGAGCGCCCTGGTGCTGGAAAACCACAGCCTCACCACCCGTGAAAACGCCCTGTATTCAGCCGAATTGCTGCGCCAGCTGGGGATTGATTCGTTTTTTCTGGTGACATCGGCTCTGCACATGCCACGCGCCGTCGCCAGCTTTCGCAAGCTGGGGCTCGAACCGGTTGCCGCGCCCTCGCCCGCTCAAATCATTCGCCCCGACCGGCATCCGTTTTATGCCTGGCTCCCCGACGGGCGCAGCCTGCAGGCCAGCCGATCGATCATCAAAGAATACCTGGGCCTGTTGGTGTACTGGCTACGCGGCTGGGCCTGAGCCCGGGTTTTTCTCGCGCAGCACGTGTGCATAGAGATCCAGGTACTGGCGCGCCACTTCCGGCCAGGCATGGCGCGCAAGCACACGCTGCGCCCCCGAATGCAGCCGCTGCGCCAGCTGCGGATCCGTCTTCAGGCGCAATACCATGTCGGCCAGAGCCTGCGGTCGTTCAGGATGCGGCAAGATCAACGCGTCCTGTTCATGCGTCACATACTGGGCAAAGCCACACCAGGGCATTGGGCTCAGGATGACCGGCAAGCCGAATGCCATGGCCTCGAGGGGCGCCATGCCAAAGCTGTCGTTCAGCGTGGGGTGCACATAAATATCGGCCGCCCGGTAATACGGCTCGACGCGGGATGTCTGCGCGACCAGGTGAACCCGCCGGCGGACGGCTTCGGGCGCCCGGGCGACATGATCGCGCGCCGCCGCATTGGCCCCCACCACCAGCAGATGCGTGTCGTCCGGCAGGCTTTCCATGGCCCGCAACGCGGTCGGCAAGCCTTTGCGCATGGGGTTGCGCGCGACCAGCAGACACAAGGTATCCTGGCTGGGCAGACCCAGTTCTGCCCGCAGCGCCGCGCGCTCCGAGGCAGTGGTCGGCGGAACCTCGGCAACCCCGGGAGGAATGATGGGTACGGCATTCAGGCCATACGCCTGTTCTAGCTGGCTGGCAATCAGCCGGGATACCGCAACGACCCGATGGCCGGCCCGCTGTGCCATACGGCGTGCCTCGAGATGCAGGTAAGTCTGAACCCGCAGGCTGAAGCGGGCCAGCCAACGCTTGTGTCGGGGGAGCGATCCCTGGCACCAGCGGGTACGCACGGGGGTGACGTGTACCACTTCGATATCGCCACACCAGCCATTCATGTGCGAATGCACGATGTCATGCCGTGCGCGAACCAGGCGCGCCGCGCGGCGCGCAAACAGCCAGACGCGCACCCAGCTGGGCCAGTGGCGCGAGATCCGGATCGCCACGAAAGGCAGATCGAGGCCACACTCAGGGTCGTAGTCCCGGGCGTACACGGTGATCCGGTGCCCCCGGGCGTGCAGTTCGCGCATCAGCTCGAGACCATAGGCTTCGGCTCCCCCAAAACGCGAACCGAACCGGTCCACCACGAAACCGATCGATAGGTCCGGTCGATCAGCCACGCTTGCCGTCCTCTAGTGAGGTGAGGCATTTCTGCAGAAATCGCAGCAGATGGGTGGAACGCATCACGGCCACACGCGGCAGGGTGAACAAATCGTCCGTTGGACGCACCAGACCGCGCTGGGTGGTGGTCGCATTGTCGTAGCCCGCCGCCCGCACGAGATCCACCAGTTGCGCAGACAGTTTTCCGTAGGGATAGCAAAACGCCCGTACGGGTTCGCCCACCAACTGCTCGAGCACGTCGCGGGAATCACGGATTTCCCGGGCCGCCTGCTCGGGCGATACCCGGGTCAGGACGGGATGGGTCAGGGTATGCGAGCCTGCCTCATGCCCCAGGGCCACCCACTCGCGCAGCCCGGCGGTATCCATCAGCGCGGCGCTGGGCACGCCTTCAGCATGATCCCACTGATTGGTGCCGCCCAGCCGACGCATCACAAAGTAATTGGTGGCCTGGTAACCGCATGCCTCCAGCACCGGCGCGGCGTGCCGCAAGACGTTGTCATAGCCGTCGTCAAAGGTGATGCCGAAGACCCGGCCCTTTTTACGGCCTGTCAGATACGGCATCAGCAGGCGCATGGACAGGCCTTGATAGCCCAGGCGCCGCATCCACCGCATCTGTCGCTGAAAACTGCGGGGATGAACGGTCAGACCGCGGTAGGGCGTCCCACGGGGTGCCGGTTGGTCGATCTGATGGTACATGAGAATGGGGATCATGAAGCAGTCCGTCCCGACACCCCGGGGGCGATCAACGTGTGGTAGAAATCCTGCGTATTGCGGGCGAATACCGCCATGGAAAAAGTGTCCAGCGCCCGAGCCCGGGCGGCCAGCGCCATCGTGCCAGGCAGCGGCTCCCGCAGGCGCGACAGCAACCATTCTTTCAGGGCCAGAACATCGCCCGCCGGAACCACCCAGCCATCTTCGCTGTGGCGCACGACTTCCGGCAGCCCCCCCGCATCGGACACCAGGGTCGGCAGGCCCGTCGCCAGCGACTCGCAGGCCGCAAAAGAGCAGGCCTCGTGGTCGGACAGCACGAAACCGACGTCGGCCAGCGCCAGAATGCGTTCGGGATCACGGACCAGCCCCGGAAACTTCACGCAATGGTCCAGCCCCAAGGCCTGAAAATCCTCGAGCAGGCGCCCACGCAGCGGATCACCGGCCACGAGCACGCGAAAGCGCGCCTGCTGTTCCGGGGTCAAGCAAGCCAGTGCCCGCGCCAGATACAGCCATCCTTTGTCGCGGTCCGTGCCGCCGACGCTGGCCAGCACCAGGACCCCACCGGGTAGCGTACCCAGTAGCGCCTGGCGTTGTGCACGCACCCAGGCGGCGTCCCGTGGGCGAAACCGATCTGTGTCGACCCCATGCCGGATGGTCCGTATGGGCACGCGCACATACGGAGACCGCCGCAGCAGCCGGCTGACGAAGTCGCTGACCCCAATGGCGCCATCGGTCCCCAGCCGCGCCCGGATCCGGTTGCCGACGCTGTCCAGCCGCATCGTATTGTGCTTGGTGAACACAATCCGTGGCGCCTGGCGCAGGCCAAGACAGGCCAGCATGATCTGTCGATGATCCGCGGAACCATTCACGTGCACGATGTCGAACGCCTCACGGCGCAGCAGGCGGCGCAGGCGCGCGACTTCGACCAGCATGGGTGCCAGCCGCGTACTGAAAGCGGCTGCAATCGCGCGCACCCCTGGCACCTGCCCAACCTGCGCATACAACCGGCTGCTGGCGGGCGTTGCCACCATAACCTGATGCTCGCCCTGCAGGCAGGCCGCCAGGTTGGCCACATACGTAGCATGGCCCCCGCCGTTGCGCGGGTGAAAATTGGTGTAGAGAATCTTCATGCCATCCACGATGCCGTCACCGCCCCGCCTGCCGATTCAGCCAATACAGCTTGGCATACCGAAAAAAACTGCCGGCTGCAGCCATGCCTGCCAAGACCAGCCCCTGCCAACCATCCAGAAACCCGCGGCGCAGCACGTAGATCCGTATGAATGTCCACAAAGCATGCCCCGGGGGACCCAACACGGACGTTCGTCGGCCCCGGTCATGGGCCATCAGCGCGGCCTCGCTGGAGTAATGGTTGAGCTTGTCGATGAGTTCTTCAAGACCCTCGTAAGGATCATGCAGAAAATGACCCCCCTCCAGGGTGGCGACGACGCCATCGACCTCGACCTTTTCGTGCACGGACGCATCCGTGAAGCGCCCGACATCCCGACGAAACAAGCGCACCACGTAATCCGGCCACCAGCCACTGTGGCGGATCCAGCGGCCACAGAAGCGCGACAGGCGGGCTATCCGGTAGGCCGGGGCCCGTGGCGCCTGGAGCGCCTTCTGTATGGCGGCCTGCAATTCGGGCGTCACCCGCTCGTCGGCGTCGATCGACAGCACCCAGTCGCCCGTGGCCAATGCCAGGGCCCGGTTCTTTTGCGGACCAAAGCCGGGCCAGTCTGCGGATACTTCGACCCGGGCGCCCCGCGCCCGTGCAATATCGCAGGTCGCGTCGCTGCTGCCGGAGTCGAGCACGATGCGCTCCTGCGCGAAGGCCACCGAATCCAGGCAGGCGCCGATATGCGCCGCTTCATTTTTTGTGATGATGATGACAGAGAGCTTCATCCCGGGTAGCGATCGCCGCGCTTGAAACGTTTCCAGCCATTGAAGACGGGCGCCATCCATGGGCTGGCGGCCACCCGGATGCGTCGACCCACCGAGGCCCCCGTGGTATTGCGCACGGCAAAACGGAAGATCATGGTGGGGTCCGATCCGGGACGATTCCGGCCAAAAGCGCGGGTCGTATAAAGATGGCGGAAGCCGGCCTCCTGGGCGATGCGCACGTAGTCTGCATCGAAATACCCCTGCGGCCAACACAGATGATCCGAGACTTCGCCGAGCCGAGCCTGCAGGCTGGCCCTGGATTGAGCCAGCTCCTCGCGCATGTGCGCATTCTTGTCGCCCTCGAGCAGATCCCACCGGGTATGGGTATGGGTATGGCTGTGAAACTCACAGACGCCACTGGCCCGCATGCGCTCGATCTCGGACCAGCGTAATGCGAAGGCGTCGGTGTCGCCCTGCGCCCTGAGCCTCTTGAATTCGGCGTGGGTCGGCGTGTAGGGCACCGGCCCGGACGTACCGGCGTGCGCGCGTGGCGCGCCCTCGCCCACCCATCCGGTGACCAGAAAAATCACGCCATGAAAACCGAACGCTTTCAGCAGGGGCCAGGCGTGGACATAATTGTCGAGGTAGCCGTCATCGAACGTAATGAGTATCGACCGCCTGGGTGCCGGTTTTCGCCCGGCCAGGTGATCGGCGAACTGGTGGCAGGTCAGGCTGCGGTAACCATGCGCCTGGAGCCACTGCAGCTGATCACGAAAATGCGCGGGCGTGACATTGATGTCCCCCCCGGCCGGAGTCACGTGATGGTACATCAGTACCGGCACGATCGGTTCTCGGGTCATGCGTTCAATTCCTTCAGCCAGCGGTCATAGCAGGCCTCGGTGTCCGCCACCAGGGTTTCGGTGTCGAAGCGGCCGCTTTCATGAATGAATTTCAGGCCAGCCTGCCCCATGGTGCGACGCAGGCCGGGATCGTCGATCAGCCGCGCCAGCGCCTGCTCTAGTGCAGCCGTATCCTGGACGGGCACCAACAAGCCCGTCACGCCATTTTGCAACATTTCCGCCACGCCGCCCACATCGGTGCCCACGACGGGCAAACCGGCCATCGCCGCCTCCACGAAGACCGTGCCTGATGCCTCTTGCTCGGTTGCCAAGGCAAACACGTCGAACCCTGCCAGCACGTTGGGGATATCCTGGCGCCGTCCGGCAAAGATGACCTTGGCCTGTAGACCCGAATGGCGCACATCGGCTTGCAGCTCTTCATACAATGGCGACCCATCGCCGACCAGGACGAGATAAACCTCTGGGCGCTGCAGCAGGCCGCGCATGGCCTCGATCAGAACCCGGTGCCCTTTTTTTTCACGCATGACGGCCACACAGCCGACGACCACGGCATGCGCCGGAATACCCAGTTCGGCCCGTAAGGTCGACTCGGGCACCGGGTCGAACGATGGCACAGGCGAATAGACGGTGGCGAGCTTTGCTGATGGCACCCCCCGCGCGATCAACAGCTGCCCGACGTGGTCACTGACCGTCGTGACCCGATGCGGCACCCCGGTGTACGACAGCAACGATCGGGGCGCGATGGCCAGGTGACGAGTGCGTACGATGAGCGGTGTGCCCGCCAGCCGTGCCGCCACGCCAGCCAACAGCGTATCGCGTCGGCTATGGGTATTGAGGACATCGAACCGGCCGGCTTTCAAGTATCGGCGCAGCTGCAAGACGCCTCGCACATAGTTGCGCGGCCCATCCATGAGCAGGGTCTGAACCGCAAAACCCGCCTCGACCAGCTTGCCTGTCAGGCGGGCGTGGGGTTGGCAGATGGCCTCAAGAGAATGGCCACGATCTCGCATGGCGCACATTTCTTTGAAAATCCGGTTCTCTTGCCCGCCAAAACTGGTGGCAGCCTCGGAGTGCACGATCCGCAAGGGCCTCATCCGTAGTGCACCTCGACCGCATCGGCACCCAGCCACTCGCGGGCGCCAGCCAGCAGTTCGTCATCCAGGCGCACCCGCCAGCCATCCGCAAGACGCAGCAGGCACGCAAAGCCCGGCGTGCGCAGGCGCAGTTCGACCGGTACGCCGGCTCCCCCACGGCAGCGGGGCAGGAGCAAGTCACGCAGACGCGGTATATCCAGGTCGGCCTGGAAGGTCAGACGCAAGCTGCGCGCCCTGGATTCGCGCATTTCCTGGAGAGAGCAGAGGACATCGGCGGAAACGCGCAGGCCCCCCGAGTATTCGTCGTGCGCCACCCGGCCCTGGATCACCAATGGACGATCGGCTTTCAAATCCTGGGCATGCTGCGTATAGAGTTCGTTGAAGATCGCTACTTCGACCTGGGCCGTTCCGTCATCCAGCACAGCATAGACCATCTTGCCCCGCCTGCCCATGCGCGTGCGCACCTCGACCAGCACCCCGGCCAGCCACTGAGCATGGCGCGCCGGCGCGAGCCGGTCCAGCGGCACGGGCGCGACGCGGCGGATTTCATCGCGCCAGGCATCGAACAGGTGCCCACTGAAGTAGAAACCCAGCGCCTGCTTTTCCTGGGTCAGCCGGGTTTCCAGATCCCAGGCGGGCACGCGCGCCAGCTCTTGCGCCATGACCTGGGGCGTATCGTCTTCAAACAGCGACACCTGATTGGCATCGCGCTCTTGTTGCTCGGCGGCCTCCATGGCCCTGGGCAGCGTGGCCAGCATGGCCGCCCGGCTGCCCTCGAGCGAATCGAAGGCACCCGCCCGGATGAGCGCCTCGATTGTGCGCCGATTGACCACGTGCCGGTGTACGCGCGCGCAGAAATCAAAGAGGCTTGCAAAGGGCCCGTCGGCATCCCGCGCCTGGAGGATGGCCTCGACGGCCGCCTGCCCGGCACCTTTGACCCCGCCCAGCCCATAGCGAACGGTGCGCGGCGGATGGCCCTGGCGGGTATGCTCGTCTTCGACTGGCGCAAACCGCCAGGTGGACGCGTTGATGTCCGGCGGCAGCACGGCGACGCCATTGTTCAGCGCATCACGCCAGAAGATCTGCAGCTTGTCGGTATCGTCCATGTCGGAAAGCATGGTGGCCGCCAGAAATTCTGCCGGATGATGGCGCTTCAACCACGCTGTCTGATAGGCGATCAGGGCATAAGCGGCGGAATGGCTCTTGTTGAAGCCATAGCCGGCAAATTTCTCCATCAAGTCGAACAAATGGGCGGCGAGATCGGCGGCATAGCCCTTGTTCGCAGCCCCTTCGAGGAAGATGGCGCGGTGCCTGGCCATTTCTTCGGGCTTTTTCTTGCCCATTGCCCGCCTGAGCAGATCCGCCCCGCCCAGCGAATACCCGCCGATGATCTGGGAGATCTGCATCACCTGTTCCTGATACACGATGACGCCATACGTGCTGTTGAGCACAGGCTCGAGATCGGGATGGAAATAATCCACCTTGACCCGGCCGTGCTTGCGCTGCACAAAATCGACCACCATGCCGGATTCGAGCGGCCCAGGCCGAAACAGCGCCAGCAGCGCGATCACGTCCTCGAACGTACTGGGCTGCATGCTTTTGAGCAGCTCTTTCATGCCCCGCGATTCCAGCTGAAACACCGCCGTCGTATTGGCCGATGACAACAGCTCGTAGGTCGGCTGATCATCGAGCGGCAGGGCCATGAGATCAAAGTCCGCCATGTGCGCATTGAACTGGCGCACGTAGCGTACGGCCCAATCCAGGATGGTCAGGTTGCGCAGCCCGAGAAAGTCGAATTTCACCAGGCCCGCCGATTCGACATCGTCTTTGTCGAATTGCGAGACGACGCTGTTTTCACTGCCAGGCTGGCAATACAGAGGGCAGAAATCGGTCAATTGGCCCGGCGCAATCAAAACCCCACCGGCGTGCATGCCGACGTTTCGGGTCAGGCCTTCCAGGGGCCGGGCCAGATCGATCAGTGCGTGGATTTCCTCGTCCGAGTCGTACAGCTCCTTGAATGCCGGTTCGTTTTCCAGCGTACGCTCGAGGGACCAGGGGTCGGCCGGATTGAATGGGATCATCTTGGAGAGACGGTCGCACAGGCTGTAGGGCATTTCCAGCACCCGACCCACGTCGCGCACCACCGCCTTGGCCCCCAGCGAACCGAATGTCGCGATCTGGCTGACGGCATCGCGGCCGTATTTCTGCTTGACGTACTCGATGACCCGTTCCCGGTTGTCCTGGCAGAAATCGATATCGAAATCCGGCATGGACACCCGCTCGGGGTTCAGGAAGCGCTCGAACAGCAAGTCGTAGCGCAAGGGGTCCAGATCGGTAATGCCCAGGCTGTAGGCCACCAGCGAACCCGCCCCGGAACCGCGTCCCGGGCCCACGGGCACCCCGTGGCTCTTGCCCCAGTTGATGAAGTCCTGGACGATCAGGAAATAGCCCGGGAACCCCATATCGATGATGGTTTTGCATTCGCGCTCGAGCCGCGCCTGGTAATGCGGCATCTGGCGGTCACGCTCGGAGGCATCAGGATACAGCTGCACCATGCGCCGCTGCAGCCCGCTTCGGGCGAGCCCGACCAGATGGTCCTCGAGACTGACCCCGTCGGGGGTGGGGAAAGGGGGCAGCTGTGGCTGGTCCAGCACCAGCGACACAGTGCAGCGACGGGCGATCTGCACGGCGTTGTCGAGGGCGGATGGGATGTCGGCGAAGCGTTGCGCCATCTCGGCGCTATCGGGCATGTACTGCCGGGCGGTGTAGCGTCGGACCCGCCGGGGATTGCCCAGCAACTCGCCATCGGCGATACAGACGCGAACCTCGTGAGCGCGAAAATCATCGGCTTCTAAAAACTGGATGGGATGGGTCGCCACCACCGGCAGCCCGCATTCGGCCGCCAGGCGCACCGAAGACTGCACCAGCTGTTCTTCCGCGTCGAACCCGGCGCGCTGCAGTTCAACGAAATAGCATCCGGGGAAATCGGCGGACCATTGTGCGGCCAGCTGGCGGGCGTCATCTTCGCGCCCGGCCTCGAGCGCCTGCCCCACGTCGCCATCACGAGCCCCCGACAGCACGATCATGCCGGGCAACCCGGCCAGCCATTCACGACGCAGCTCAGCCCGCCCCGACTGGCTGTTCTCCAGCCACGCGCGCGTCAGCAGCCTGCACAGTGCCAAATAGGCATCGTGATTGGACGCCAGCAGGAGGATGCGAAACGGCTTGCGCGGGTCATCCGGGTTATGCAGCCACACGTCACAGCCGGCGATGGGTTTGATCCCCGCCTTGCGCGCCGCCTTGTAGAACTTGATCCAGCCAAACAGGTTCGCCAGATCCGTCAGCGCCAGCGCCGGTTGGCCATATTCCCGCGCTTTGGCAACCAATGCCGGAATACGGGCCGTGCCGTCGACCACGGAAAACTCGCTGTGGCAGCGCAGATGAACGAACAGGGGGGAATCGGAAACAGGCGTCATGCGCAAGATTGTACTCAGTGTCGGTCGCAGACCCGGCACTCAACGCTGGCGGGCCGACCATGCCTTGTGCAGGCGCTTGACCGACACTGGAAACGGCGTCTTGAGCTCCTGCGCAAAGAGAGCGACGCGCAACTCTTCCAACTGCCAGCGGAACTGGTCCAGGTCGGCGTCAGGCGCGCCCTTGAGGGCGGCACGCGCGCGCTGGTAGGCCAACGACAACGGCGCCATGTCCGCCATCAGGCGGGCGTCGCGAGTCGGGTCGGCCCGCAGTTTGTCGATCCGCAGCTGCATGGCCTTGAGATACCGGGGCAGATGCCTGAACGAATCCGGCGGCGTGTCTGTCACGAAATTCGCATGCACCAGGCCCTCGAGCTGCTGGCGCATGTCCTGGTGAGCCTGCGCCCAGGGCCTGGCCTGCGGCAATTTCTTGAGCAGCCGCGCGCGCTCATCCAGTATCTTCCCGGTCTGCAATGCACATTCGCGAGCCAGCAGCCCGAGGCGGCTGCGCCCCTGCGTGCAACGCTGCTCGAAGGCCGCGGCGTCTTCGGGCCAGGGCTCGATGAGGCAGGCCTGGTCCAGCGCCACCGCCATGATCTGTTCTGCCAGGGCGCGCACGTCACCCAGATCGATGAACTGCATCCCCATGCGTGTCAGATCCGGCAGGTTTTTCTCGAGCTGTCGCACCGGTTCGGCCAGAGCCAGCCGGAACAGGCGCCGCAGACCCACGGCGTGGACCCGGCGCGCTTCCTGGGGATCGTCGAAGACTTCGAGATCGCAATGCGTCCCCCGGTCCCGCAATGCCGGGTAGCCGATCAACGATTGCCCTGCGCGCCGGATTTCCAGCAGTTCGGGCAATGGACCAAACCCCCAGGACGTCAGACCTTCGTGCTCCAGCACCTGGGCCGCCTGCTGGTCATCGACGGCGATGCGCTGGAAGGACGCCCGGGCCTCGCGCCCGTGTTCGGCGCGCAGCTGATCCAGGCTGCGTCCGCCCGACAGCATGCGGCCGTGCTCGTCCACCACCTTGAAATTCATGAACAAGTGCGCGGGCAAGGTTTCCGGCTTGAAATCGCTGGCCTGGACGACCAGGCGACGCTGCTCGCGCAGATCCAGGATGAGCGCCTCGATGAGGCCCATGCCCGGATCGGCCGCGCGATCGAACCAGCGTGCATGGAAATCGGCTGCATACTCGGGCAGCGGCACGCAGTGCCGGCGCAGTTTTTGCGGCAGCGACCTGAGCAACAGATGCACCTTTTCCTTCAACATCCCCGGCACCAGCCATTCGCAGCGCGCCGCTTCGATCTGGTTCAAGGCAAACAGCGGTATGGTCAGCGTCATTCCGTCGCGCGGCGAACCCGGTTCGAAATGATAGTCCACTGCAAGTTCCGTACCCGCCCAGTGCAATCGGCGGGGAAACACCTCGGTGGTGACCCCGGCCGCGTCGTGCTGCATCAGGGCTTCGCGATCCAGTTGAAGCGCCGCCTTCGCCGGCTTGTCCAACGTCTTGTACCAGGCTTCCAGGCTGGCCGTCTGACAGACTTCGGCGGGGATCTGTCCGTCATAGAATGCCGCGATGAGCCCGTCATCCACCAGAATATCGGGCCGGCGGCTCTGGTGCTCGAGGCGCTCGATGGAAGCGATCAGGCGCCGATTGTGCCGGATGAAGGGCAGCGTGCTGTCGATGTCGCCCGGCACTAATGCCTGTTCGATGAAAATCGCCCGCGCGCCCTCGGGATCGATGCGCCCGTAGTGCACCCGCCGTCCATGATAGACCGGCAGCCCATGCACGCTGCCGCGCTCGTGGGCGACCACCTGCCCCGATTTTCTGTCCCAGCGCGGATCCGACCATGACTTGCGCAACAAATGGGCCCCAGCCCGCTCCACCCAAACCGGTTCGATCTGCGCGACACAGCGCGCATACAGGCGACTGGTTTCCACCAGCTCGGCCGCCAGCACCCAGCGCCCCGCCTTCTTGTGCAGGGCAGAGCCCGGATGGATCGCAAAGCGGACCCCATGGGCGCCCTGATACAGCCCGCCCTCTTCGGTGCGCATGCCGATATTGCCCAGCAACCCGGCCAGCAGCGCCATGTGGATCTGCTCGGTGGTTGCGGGGGTCTGATTGACGCGCCAGCCCTGTTCGCGCACCAGGGCATGCAGTTGCACGTGCGTATCGTGCCATTCGCGCAGGCGCACTGGAGAAAGAAACCGGGCACGCAACTGGCCGACCAGCTTGCGCTGCGATGCCTTTTGGGCCACCTGTTCACGATACCAATCCCAGAGTTTGATCCAGGCAAGGAATTCGGACTGCTTGTCCCTGAACATGGATTGCGCCTGATCAGCCGCCTCGCGGGCCTGCATGGGCCGCTCGCGGGGATCCTGGATCGACAGGGCGGCTGCGATCACAAGGACTTCCCGCAGACACTGCTGTTCGTGCGCCGCGTGGATCATGCGCGCGACCCGGGGATCCACCGGTAGGCGCGCCAACTGCCGCCCCACCGGTGTCAGAGCGTTGCCGTCATCCAAAGCGCCCAACTCCTGCAGCAGCTGGTAGCCATCGGCCACCGCGCGTCCGCTGGGCGGCTGAACGAACGGGAAGCGTTCTATGTCGTCGAGGCGCAGGGCTTTCATGCGCAGGATGACGGCAGCCAGCGACGAACGCAGAATCTCTGGATCGGTAAATGCGGGCCGCTGCAGGAAATCCGCCTCTGAGTACAGGCGGATGCAGACCCCGGGCCCGAGACGGCCACACCGGCCGGCACGCTGGTTGGCCGATGCCTGGCTGATAGGCTCGATGTGCAGCTGCTCGACCTTGCTGCGCCAGGAATACCGCTTGACCCGCGCCAGGCCACTGTCGACCACATAGCGGATGCCAGGCACCGTCAGCGAGGTTTCAGCCACATTGGTGGCCAGTATGATACGCCGGGCCTGACCATCCGGACGAAAGATCTGCGCCTGCTCGGCCCGCGACAACCTGGCATAGAGCGGCAATATCTCGGCCCCCCCCAGGTGGCGCTTGCGCAGGCCGTCCGCACACTCGCGGATTTCCCGCTCGCCGGGCAGGAAGACGAGGACGTCGCCCGGCCCCTCGCGCATGCACTCTTCCACGCCATCGCCCGCGGCTTCGACGAGGTCGCGTTCCTCGTCGGCCGGCTCGCGCCCGATTCCGTCCGGGTCATCGGCGAGAATCGGCCGGTACCGCAATTCGACCGGATGCAGGCGCCCCGAAACCTGCACCACGGGTGCGGGCCGGCCCTGCGTACCAAAATGCTGGGCAAAGCGCTCGGCGTCGATGGTGGCCGACGTAATGATGAGCTTCAGGTCCTTGCGGCGCGCGAGCAAACGCTTGAGAAACCCCAGCAGAAAGTCGATGTTGAGGCTGCGCTCGTGCGCTTCGTCGATGATCAAGGTGTCATAGCGGCGCAGCAGAGGATCGCGCTGGGTTTCCGCCAACAGGATGCCGTCCGTCATGAGCTTGATGGCGGTGGCGGGCCCCTCGCGCTGGCTGAAGCGAATCTGATAGCCGACCCAGTCTCCCAGTTCGGTCCCCAATTCCTGGGCGATGCGCTGCGCCACGGACGTAGCCGCCAGACGCCTGGGCTGGGTATGGCCGATCATGCCTTTGCGCCCCCGCCCCAGCTCGAGACAGATCTTGGGCAATTGCGTGGTCTTGCCCGAGCCGGTCTCTCCACACACGATCACCACCTGATGATGCCGGATCGCCCGGGCGATTTCATCCTTGCGGGCACTGACCGGCAGATCGGCCGGAAAATTCAGGGCCGGCAGGGGCCGCTCGCCTGCCCCACCCCGAGCATCCTGCCGAGGTGGGCGAATCGGGCGGGCGGATCGTGTAACAACAGGTTCGGACAAAAGGACTCCCAAGACTGTAAACAAACCAGTCATTATAATTTCCCCTACGACCTGACCGTAGCCAGCAAGATGCCATGAACCCTTCCGAGACCGAAATCTGGTCCGCCCACGATGCCCCCGAAGTCGCAGCTGCACAATTCGTGCGCTGGTTTCGCGAGGTCGCCCCCTACGTGCACGATTTCCGCGGCAAGACCTTCGTGGTGGCATTTGGCGGCGAACTCATCCAGGACGGCGGCCTCGAATCACTGGTGGCGGATCTCTCTCTGCTGTCGGCATTGGGGATCCGGCTGGTCCTGGTGCACGGTTCACGCCCCCAGGTCAACGAGCAGCTCCGCGTCAAGGGGCACGCTACCCAGTTCGGGCGGGGCACCGAACCCACCGGCCCTGAAGCGCTGGAATGCGCCAAGGAAGCCGCGGGGGAAATTCGTCTCGACATCGAAGCCGCCTTTAGCCAAGGGCTGCCCAATACGCCCATGTCGCACGCCAAGATCCGCGTTTTTTCCGGTAATTTCGTCACCGCGAGGCCGGTGGGCGTCATCGATGGCATCGATTACCGGCGTGCCGGCCAGGTGCGCAAGCTCGACGTACCTGCACTGCACAGCGTGATGGATCAAGGCGGCATCGTCTTGCTGTCGCCACTGGGCTTTTCACCCACAGGCGAAGCGTTCAACCTGGCCATGGAAGACCTGGCCACCAACGCCGCGGTGGCGCTGCGCGCCGAAAAACTGATCTTTCTCACCCAGAACCGCACGGTGACCGAAACAGACGGTTCGGTGGATACCGAGCTGGCCCGCAAGGATGCCGATGAACTGCTGGCACAAGGCGTTCTCGACGAAGACACAAGCGCGTTTCTGCGCCACGCATCCCTGGCCGTCAAGCGGGGGGTGGCCCGCGCCCATCTGGTGCCCTACACCCTCGATGGCAGCATCCTGCTCGAAATCTTCACCCACGACGGGGTGGGCACCATGGTGGTCGAAGACACGCTCGAAGACCTGCGCCCAGCCGAGGCCGACGACGTCGGTGCCATCGTGCAGCTGATCGAACCCCTAGAGGCCGACGGCACGCTCGTGCCCAGGGGCCTCGCGGTGATCGAGCGCGAGCTCGAACGCTTCACCGTGCTGGAGCACGACGGCGTGATCTACGGCTGCGTGGCGGTCATACCCTACCTCGACGACGGTATGGCCGAGATGGCCTGTTTGATCGTACACCCCGAATGGCAGGGTACCGGCGATGGCGAGAAACTGCTGCGCCATGCCGAAACCACGGCACGGGCGATGGGTGCCCGGCGCCTGTTCGTCCTGACGACACGGACGTCGCACTGGTTCCTGAAGCGCGGCTTCGTACAGGGCGGCGTCTCGGATCTGCCGCACGACAAGCGCGCCCATTACAACCGATCGCGCAACAGCCTGGTCTTCATCAAGCGGCTTTGACCCACCCGAGCGGCTTTGACCCGCTGCCCCACGATCCGCGGTGCGCCGCCGGCGCGCCGGTTCAGCTCCGCGGCTCGGGCGGTTCGCCGCGCGCCATGCGCTCGGTGTTGCTCACACCCGTGTGCCGGACATCATCGCCCAGCACCATGTAGATCACGCGCTCGGCCATGTTCTTGGCATGGTCGCCGATGCGCTCGAGCGCCCGGGCGATGAAAATCAGATCGATCGAGTGCGAGATGGTGCGCGGGTCCTCGATCATGTAGGTAATGATGTGACGCAGCGACGCTTTCCATTCCTTGTCGACCGCCTTGTCGTTGCGCACCACCTGCGCCGCCGCGACCGGGTCTTCACGGGCGAACGCATCGAGCGACGCACGGATCATGCTGGCGACCGCATCCGCCATGTGCCGCAACTCGACCACGGGTTCGTAGGCCGAATCGGCCTCGTGCAGGCGGCGCGCCACCTTGGCGATTTTCTCGGCTTCGTCGCCGCAGCGCTCCATGTCGGTGAGCATCTTGGAAATGGACAACAAAAGCCGCAGGTCGACCGCCGTTGGCTGATTGCGAGCGATCAGCTGGCTGATGCGTTCATCGATCTCGACCTCGAACTGGTTGACTTGGCGTTCGTGCTCGCGAACCCGCTCGACCAGCTGTAAATCGCCTTCGGACAAGGCCTGTATGCCGTCCAGCACCATGGATTCGACCACCCCCCCCATTTGCAGGAACATGGAACGCGTGGTTTCGAGTTCGGCGTGAAATTGTTTGTTGGTATGTTCCAGCATGAAGGGCTCCGGAAGAGTCAATCCTGCAGCTCGAGACGGGCGATGCCCTCTTGCCCGGCCACCAGGGCAAGATGCGCGCCGGCGATGGCAAACAACCCGCAAGTGACCACGCCAGGAATGTTGTTGATCAGCGCCTCGAATTCGGCGGGTCGATTGTCGTAGGCCAGGCCTGCGACGTCCAGGATCTGGTTGCCATTATCGGTGATGAAGCCTTCGCGCAGCTGCGGCCGCCCACCCAACTGGCGGATTTCGCGTGCGACGGCCTCTCGGGCAAGGGGAATGATCTCGATGGGCAGCGGAAACCGCCCCAGCGCCTCGACCAATTTGGATTCATCGACGATGCAAACGAAGCGATCGGCTACCGATGCCACGATTTTTTCGCGGGTCAAGGCGCCACCCCCCCCTTTGATGAGGTTCAGCTGATGATCGACTTCGTCGGCGCCGTCGACATAAAACGGCAGCGTGCTGACCTGGTTCAGGTCGAGCACCTGAATCCCCGCCGCCTGCAAGCGCTGCGTGCTGCGTTCGGAACTGGAGACTGCTGCCCTGAACGCATCGCGATGCGTCGCCAGCAAGTCGATGAAATGATCCACCGTGGAGCCCGTGCCCACCCCGAGGACGCTGTCTGGTTGCAATTGGGGCAGTACGACGTCCAGAGCGGCCTGTGCCGCCTGTTGTTTGAGCTGGTCTTGCGTCATCATGGGAGTCATGGAAACAGGAGATGCCATTCATCCATTGTAATGGCTCATTGCGACTGTGCCGCACGGATCTGCAGCCGGTTGAGCGCCACGACCACGATGGCCACGGCCAAAATGAACAAGGTGGCCAGCGCATTGATTTCCGGCTTCAGGCCCAGACGAACACGGGAGAACACTTCCAGGGGCAGCGTGGTGTAGCCTGGCCCCGACAGGAAGGACGCGATCACGACGTCGTCCAGCGACAGGGTGAAGGCCAGCAGCCAGGCGGCCACCAGTGCGGGTGCGATGAGCGGCAGCGTGATCCGGAAGAAAACCCGCAGCGGCGTGGCGCCGAGATCCAGCGCCGCCTCTTCCAGAGAACGGTCGAGATCCCTGACCCGCGACTGGATGATGACTGCGACATAAGCCGTGCACAGCGTGACGTGCCCCACCCAGATCGTGAACAGGCCATTGCCATCGGGCCAGCCGACCACTTTCGATAATTCGACGAACATCAGCAGCAGTGAAATGCCCAGCACCACCTCGGGCATCACCAGGGGCGCGCCCAGCATGCCGATGTACAGGCCAAAGCCCCGAAAACGCCCCATGCGCGCCAGGACGTAACCCGCCCAGGTGCCGATGCACAGCGCGGCGGTGGCCGTGAGGGTCGCGATCACCAGCGACAGGCGAGCGGCCGCCAGCAGGGTCTGGTCCTGAAACAGCTCGACATACCAGCGCAGGGAAAACCCCGTCCAGACCGTCATGAGCTTGGAGTCGTTGAACGAAAACACCATGAGACATACGATGGGCACGTACAAGAAGCCGTAACCCAGTGCCAGCGTGGCCCAGCGCACGCCACGGCCAGCGTGTCTCATCGGGACCGCTCCAGCTGGCGGGCCGAACTATACTGGAAGAGCGTCAGAGGCACCAGCAGCAGGAGCACCATCACGCAGGTGACGGCCGCTGCCATGGGCCAGTCGGCATTATTGAAGAACTCGTTCCACATGACCCGACCCATCATCAGAGTGTTGGCGCCGCCGAGCATTTCGGGGATCACGTACTCCCCTACCGAGGGAATGAACACCAGCATGGCGCCTGCCACCGCACCCGGCATCGACAAAGGCAACACGACCTGGCGAAACGTGGCCCACGGACGGGCCCCGAGATCGTGCGCCGCCTCGATCAGCCGCTGATCGAGCTTCACCAGGTTGGCATACAGGGGCAGGATGAAAAAAGGCAGATAAGCGTACACCAGGCCCACGTACACGGCCAGATCCGTGCGATAGATCTCGAGCGGCGAATCGATCAGCCCCAGGCCCATGAGAAGATTGTTCAATAAGCCATCGTTGCGCAAAATACCCACCCAGGCATACACGCGCAACAACAAGGACGTCCAGAATGGCAGGATGACGCCCAGAAGCAGCAAGTTGCGGATCTCCGGCCTGGACCGCGCGATCTGCCAGGCCAACGGATAGCCGATCAGGACGCAGCATACGGTGGTGACCAGGGCCATTTTCACCGAATTCAAATACACCGCGGCGTACAGACTGTCGGTGAACAGCAGCACATAACCGCGCAGATGCAGCGCCAATTGCAGCGTGTCGTCTTCCAATGTCGCAATCGGCGTATAGGGCGGGATGCCAAACTGCAGGTCCGACAGGCTGATCTTCAATACCAGCAGAAATGGCACCAGCAGGAACAGGGCCAACCAGAGATAGGGCACCCAGATGGCCCACTGGCGGGCACTCGGGCGGGGCAATGGCCAGCGCATACGCATGACGATCAGGACGCCAGAACCGTACCGGCGTCGTGGGACCACGCCACATAGACTTCTTCGTCCACCCCGGGCGCCTCGGCCGGGTTCCACTCGAGCGTGGGGATGCTGGCCTCGATCACCTGGCCCGCATCCAGCCGCACCTGATAGCGGGCATAACTGCCCATCCAGGCTACGTGCGTCACCATGCCATGGCCCCAGTTGCTGTCCGACTGCGGCATCTGCCGGCTGATGCGCAGGTGCTCGGGCCGGATGGATACATGCACCGCCATGCCCAATGGTTCGCTGACCCCATGACTGACATACAGGGGGCGGGTGAGCGCGTCCGTCTCGATCAACACGTGGTCTGGCTGATCCACCACGATGATCCCGGTAAACAGGTTGGTGGAGCCGATGAACCCGGCCACGAAGCGATTGGCTGGAAACGCATAGACCTCGTGGGGCGTTCCGCACTGCATGATCTGGCCTTCGGTCATGACGGCCAGGCGGCTGGCCATGGTCATCGCCTCTTCCTGGTCATGCGTCACCAAGATGCAGGTGACGCCGACCTGGTCCAGGATGCGCAGCAATTCGATCTGCGTGGCCTGGCGGATCTGCTTGTCGAGCGCCGACATGGGCTCATCGAGCAGCAGCAGCTTGGGCCGCTTGACCAGGCTGCGCGCCAGGGCGACCCGCTGTTGCTGCCCCCCCGACAGCTGGTGGGGCTTGCGCCGCGCATGGCCCGCCATCTGCACCAGGTCGAGCGCTTCGAAGACACGCCCCTGAATTTCATGGCGCGGCACCCCTTCCTGCTTCAGGCCAAACGCCACATTGGCCTCGACAGTCATGTGCGGAAACAGCGCATAGGACTGAAACATCATGTTGACCGGCCGCCGATAGGGCGGCAGCGCCGTGATGTCCTCATTATCGAGAATGATGCGCCCCGAGGTCGGTTCCTCGAAACCGGCCAGCATGCGCAGCAGCGTCGTCTTGCCACAACCGGAACTGCCCAATAGTGCAAAGATCTCGTGGCGGCGCACCGTCAGGTTGACCGAACGCACGGCCACGGTATCGCCAAAAATCTTGACGACCTCGTCCATGCGCACAAAATCGTCGACGCCCCCCGAAAGGGGCACGCTACGGGTCTCCATGGCCGGCTAACGGCCGGTTTTCAAGTCGGCCCACAACTTGGTCTGCAAGCGCAGAATGTTGAGTGGCTGGGGTTGGATCACATACAGTGTGCGCGAGATGTCAGCCGAGGGATAGATCATGGGATTGTTCGCCACTTCGCTGACCACGAACTTGCGCGCTTCCTTGTTGGCATTGGGATAAAACATTTCGTTGGTGATGGCTGCATGCACCTCGGGCGTTTCGATGTAATTGATGAAGGCATGCGCTTCATCGACATGTTCGGCCGTCTTCGGGATGGCCATGGTGTCGAACCAGACCGGCGCACCGCCATTCGGAATGAAGTACTCGATCTCGTACGCCTTGCCCGCCTCGCGGGCCCGGGTAGCCGCGATCATGACGTCGCCCGAGTAGCCGTACACCATGCACAGGCCACCCGATGCCAGCTCGTCGATGTAGCCCGAAGAGCTGAACTGCCGGATGTACGGCCGAATACCCTTGAGCAGCGCGAATGCCGCTTCGTAGTCGGCCGGATCGCTGCTGTTGGGATCCTTGCCCAGATAGTGCAGGACAGCGGGAAACACCTGCGCCGCTTCGTCGAGGATCGAAATCCCGCACGACTGGAGTTGGGCGGCGTTTTCGGGCTTGAAGAGCATATCCCAGGAATCCAGCGGGGCAGCCGGCCCCATGCGCTCTTGCACCTGGGTCACGTTGTAGCCCAGGCCGTTGGTGCCATAGCCCCAGGGCACCAGATACTGATTGCCCGGATCCACGCTGGCGACGAGATCCATGAGCTCTGGATCCAGGTGCTTCCAGTTGGGGATCCGACTGCGATCGAGCTTCTGGAACAGCCCGCCCTGGATCTGCCGCGCCGCATAATGGGTGGATGGCACGACCACGTCATAGCCCGATTTGCCCGTCAGCAGTTTGGCCTGGAGGGCGTCGTTGGTGTCGTAGACGTCGTAGCGGATCTTGATACCCGTGGCCCGCTCGAAGCCGGGTATGGTGTCCGGCGCCGTGTATTCTGCCCAATTGTAGACATTGACTACACGATCCTGCGCAACGGCAGGCACAGCGGCCGCCGCGAGCGCGGCGGCTGCCAACAGGGTGTGAATGGCGCCGATTTTCATGGCCAGGCCCCTTACGATCGAGGTAAACAAAGAGACAATCCGTCCCACCATTGCGCACCGCGCAAGCCGGCAACCTTAACCAAAGAGCGGCGTAGGCGCAACCAGTTTTTTTGTGCCTGTTTCCTGGATACCACACCGAGGCGCGCGCGATCGAAATCGATGAGCCAAACCTGCTGATTGCCATCGAGCACGATGTTCCAGGCATTCAGATCGGCATGCCAGACGCCGGCCGCGTGCATCGCCCGCAATGCCCCGGCCACCCGCTGCGGCTGCGCGACGTCCAGGCAGTGGACCAGCGGCCGCGCAGACGGGATACGGCGGACCAGGATCGCGTTCCGGTACCACGGACCAGTACGCCAGTAGGCGGCGGCCAGCGGCTCGGGCACCGGCACGCCGGATTGTCTCAGATGGGCCAGTACGCGCACTTCGGCCAGCGCGCGCACGCGGGCCAGGCCCAGCCAGCAATAGTGCGTGCGCCCCAGGTGCGCGCGCAGGCCGCCGCGCCGATAGTGGCGCAGGACGGCGGGCCCATGGGGGCCATCGACGAACCAGGCGGCCTGCCGCCCGCCCGCCGTGACCGGCTGAGCATCAGGCCGGGTCGCCGACATCCAGCCCGCCTCGGCCAGAGGCGCCAGACGATCGGGCACGGCCAACTGCTGCGACCCGAAGGCGAGCAGGGTCCAGCCGGCCGGCAGAGGATTCATGCCGCCTCCTTGGCCAACAGCAAAGCCATGATGATCAGCAGCATACAGGCGAAAATCAGCTTCAGGCGGGCTTCGGGCAAGGCATAGGCCAGCCGCACGCCATAGGGCACGCACAGCAGGCTGCCAAGCGCCAATGGAATGCCCACCAGGCCATGGGCCTGGCCATGCCAGGCGTAGGTCAGGAGCGCGACCAGGGTGCCGGGCACGATCATGGTCAACGCCAGCGCCTGGGCCGTCGTCTGGCGCAGATGAAAGAAGGTGGTCATGAACGGCACCGCCAGCACCGATCCCCCGACCCCGAAGATACCGCCAGCCAGCCCGGCCCCTACGCCGACGACGAAATACCGGTAGCGCGCCACGTCGTCGGCATTCCGGTATCCACCCGCCGGGGCCTGCCGGGCGCGCCGCCCCAGGCTTTCGCGAAAATAAAACAAGGCGATCAGGAATACGAAGCCCGCATAAATCTGGCGCAACAGCCTGGGTTCGACCTCCAGGGCAATCAATGCGCCCAGCCATGTGAACAAGACGGAACCCAGCGCGCCAGCCGCTGCCGAACGCCAAGCGATGGGCGTGTGCTGGTGGTACTTGCGCACCGTCAGCAGGACGGCGGGCAACACCATGATGAGTGCGGTCCCCTGGGCAGCCTGCTGCTCATAGCCAAGCAACAGGCCCAGCAGGGGAATAGCGAACAGGCCGCCGCCAATACCCAGTACCCCGCCCGTGAAACCGATCATCCCACCCGCCACCAGACAAGCCGGAATGAGCCAGAACACGCTCAACATGCCCCGTCGCGCCCCAGCACGGCCAGCGCATCTTCGATACGGTTCACCGCATGGATCCGCAGGCCTTCGATCGGCTGGCGTGGCTGATTGGCGCGCGGAATGATGGCGCTCGAGAAACCCAGTTTGGCGGCTTCGCGCAGGCGTTCCTGGCCTCGCGGCGCCGGCCGGACCTCGCCTGCCAGACCGACTTCGCCAAAGGCCAGCATGCCCTCGGGCAGCGCCTGGTTGCGCATGGACGAGAGTATGGCCAGCGCCACCGGCAGGTCGGCGGCCGGCTCGGTGATACGCACCCCGCCCACCGCATTGACGAACACGTCCTGATCATGGCTCGCCACGCCGGCGTGGCGATGCAGTACCGCCAGCAGCATGGCCAGACGGCTGCCTTCGAGCCCCACCGACAGCCGCCGTGGATTGGGCGCATGCGAGGCATCGACCAGCGCCTGGATCTCGACCAGCAACGGCCGGGTGCCTTCCTGGGTGGCCATCACGCAAGAACCCGCCACCCGCTTTGCATGGCCTGCCAAAAACAGGGCAGAAGGATTGTTCACCCCACGCAGCCCGCGATCGGTCATGGCGAAGACGCCCAATTCATTGACGGCCCCAAAGCGATTCTTGATGGCGCGCACCAGACGGAAGGAAGAATGGGTATCGCCCTCGAAGTACAGGACGGTGTCCACCATGTGCTCCAGCACGCGAGGCCCGGCCAGGGCGCCATCTTTGGTGACGTGGCCGATGAAGACCAGCGTGATGCCGGTCTGTTTGGCCGTGCGGGTCAATTGAGCCGCACATTCGCGCACCTGAGACACAGAACCGGGTGCCGCCGTCAGTTCCCCTGAATACAGCGTCTGGATCGAATCGATCACCGCGACCGCCGGCTGGTGCTCGAGCAAGGCCTGGGTGATGTGCTCGAGGCGGATTTCCGCCAGCACGTCGACGGCATCGCCAGCCACGCCCAAGCGCCGCGCCCGCAAGGCCACCTGCTCGGCGGACTCTTCGCCGGTCACGTACAGCACGGGCACGCGCCCGGACAGGCTGGCCACCGTCTGCAGCAGCAGCGTCGACTTGCCGATACCAGGATCGCCCCCGATGAGAATGACCGCGCCAGCCACCAGCCCGCCGCCCAGTACCCGATCGAATTCATCCAGACCCGTTGGCGTGCGCGCCTGTTCGCGGGCCTCGATGTCAGCCAGGCGCTGGACCGGCGCCGACGCAGCCAAAGGTGCGAAACGATGCCGGTCGGAGCGGGCGGTTTCCAGAACTTCTTGCAGGGTATTCCAGGCGCCGCACTGCGCACAGCGACCTTCCCATTTGGCGGACACCGCGCCACAATCGGCACAGACGAACGATGATCGCGCCCTGGCCATCAGCGCCCGGCCAGGCTGCCGCCACCATCCACCCCCAGCTCCTGGCCCGTGATGTAGGACGCTTCATCGCTGAGCAAAAACACCACGGCAGCGGCTACTTCATCGGCCTGCGCCAGCCGGGCCATGGGAATGCTGGCAAGGACGGTCCGCTCGGCCTCGCTGCCAATGGGGCACTGGGCCCGGAACAAGCCGGTTTCGACCGGGCCCGGAGAAACGGCATTGACGGTGATGCCGTGGGGCGCCAGCTCGAGTGCCCAGGTGCGGGTGCAGCCCAGCAGTGCGCTCTTGGCGGCCGAGAAGCTGGTATGCCCTGGCGCACCATGGACCACGCGACCGCACAGATTCACGATACGACCCTCTTTGCGCGCTTTCATGCCCGGCACGAAGGCCTGAACAGCCTGCACGGCCACCCGCACGTTGAGATCGAACGCCTGATACAGGGACGCCAGATCGATCTCGCCCAGAACCTCGGGGAGGATGGGCCCGACCCCATTGACCACGCCATCCACGGGGTATTTTTCGCGGATCATGCGCAGCAGTTCCTCGGTTTCGCCGGCGTGGGCCAGATCGCATGAATACAGGTACCCCGGGAAATCGATCTCCGCGACATGGCGCGCCAGCCCCACCACATGGCAACCCAGATCGGCCAAACGCTGGCTGACCGCCCAACCGATCCCCTTGGTGGCGCCTGTGACCAGAATGCAGCGGTTTTTCATGATGATCTCACCCTGAGCCAACGGCCGGAAGGATTCGGCGCGGAACCCGCGGCGCCAATGCCGTGAGCAATTCGTAGCCAATGGTGGCGCTGGCTGCGGCGACCTCGTTGACGGATGGGCCGCCCTCGCCCCACAGGACGACGGGCGCCCCGGGCCCGGCTTGCGGCACCGGTTCGAGATCCACCGCCAGCATGTCCATGGAGACGGTGCCCAGCAAACGGGTGCGCACCCCCGCCACCTGTACCGGCGTGCCGGTTGGTGCGTGCCTGGGATAGCCATCGGCATAGCCACAAGCCACGATGCCGACCCGCATGTCGTGCGGTGCCCGGTAGGCGTGCCCGTAGCCGAGGCCGTCGCCGGCCTGCATACGATGGGTGGAAATGAGCACTGAGGCCAGCGTCATGGCCGGACGCAAGTGCAATTCTGCTGCCGTTTTCGCTGGAAAGGGGCTGGCGCCATAGAGGCACACCCCCGGGCGCACGGCCTGGGGGCCATCCCCGAGCGTGCGCGACAGGCCTGCCGTCAGGGTGGCTGCGGAGTTGCAAACGCTGACGGGACCCGGCAGCCCCTGCGTGATGCTGCGGAAGCAATCGAGTTGTGCGCGCGTCGTGCCGGGATCATCGTCGGCCCGGGCAAAATGGGTCATCTTGCCCACCTGCCCGAGACACCCCCCGGCCTGCAGCGCCAAGGCCCGGGCATATTGACGCCGATACTCTGCAGGCTGGAAGCCCAGCCGATGCATGCCCGAATTCAGCTTGACCCAGGCATCGACCGGCCGCCCAAGAGTCGCGGACTCGAGCATGTCCAGCTGCTCGGCGCAATGCACCACGATAGCGAGCTCATACGCCTGCACCAGCGCCAGATCGGCGGGTTCGAAGAACCCTTCGAGCAAGAGAATCGGCTTGCGCCAGCCCAATGTGCGGCACTGCACAGCCTCGTCGAAATCCAGCAGCGCCAGCCCATCGGCCTGGGCAAAACCCCGAACGGCCGCCTCGATACCGTGTCCGTAGCCGCGCGCCTTGATCACGGCCCACACGAACACGCCTGGCAGCGTGGCGCGGGCAAATTCGCTGACCGCGCCGAGATTGTCAGCCAATGCATGCGTGTCGATGGTGGCCAATATAGGGCGCGGCATTCAGTCTCCCAAAAAAGCCGAACGAGGACCGGGCTCAGTATACTGCCTCACCATGGGTATCGATCATTATGAGAACTTTCCGGTGGCCTCGCTCCTGCTGCCGGCGCGCCTGCGCCCTGCCGTACGCCAGTTGTACGCTTTCGCACGCGGCGCGGACGACCTGGCCGACGAAGGCGATGCCGGGCCCGATGATCGCCTGCAAGCCCTGGAAGGCTGGCGCAGCGCCTTGCAGGCCCTGTGCAGCGCCCAGCCCTTGCCCGCGTCCCTGTCGGGCGCCGAGCGCGAGCTGTTCACACGGCTGGGCGAGACCATCCACCGGCACCAGTTGCCGGTACAGCCACTATTCGATCTGCTTTCGGCCTTCCGGCAGGATGTCCGGCAGTCGCGCTATGAAGACGAACCGGCCTTGCTGGATTACTGTCAGCGCTCGGCCAACCCCGTCGGACGGCTGATGCTGCATCTGTACGGCACCACCGATCCGCTGGATCGACGGCAGTCGGATGCCCTCTGCACCGGGCTGCAGCGTGCAAATTTCTGCCAGGACGTGGCACTGGACCACGCCAAGGGCCGCTGTTATATCCCCCAGGACTGCCTGTTGCGTCATGGGGCCCGAATGGAAGAGCTGGCGGCGCTATGCCAGGCGCCCCCTGCGCGCGTGCCCGAGCACTGGCGGGCTGTGCTGCACGAACAATCCGAGCAGGCCCGCATGGCGCTGCTGGCCGGCAGCCCGCTGGCCTGGCGCCTGCCAGGCCGTATTGGGCTTGAGCTGCGCCTCGTGGTCCACGGGGGCTTGCGCGTACTGGAAAAGCTTGCGGCCGGTGGCTACAACCCTTTTGCCAACCGCCCCATTCTGAATCGCCGGGATACCATCCTGCTATGCTGGCGCGCATTCTGCCAGTCACGGCCCCAACCTGTTTCGGCACCTTCATGACCCCAGACGAATATTGTCAGCAAAAAGCGGCCCAAAGCGGCTCCAGCTTCTACTACGCTTTTCTGTTCCTGCCGCCCGAGCGCCGCAGGGCGATTACCGCCCTGTACGCCTTTTGCCGCGAAGTCGATGACATCGTCGATGAGGTCAACGAGGCCTCGGTCGCCCGCATGAAGCTGACCTGGTGGCGAGGCCAGGTCGAGCAGATGTTCCAGGGCACGCCCGACCATCCGGTCGCACTGGCCCTGCAGCCCCACCTCCAGGCCTATGGCCTGGAAGCCACGCGGTTCCATGCGATCATCGAGGGCATGGAAATGGACCTGGACCAGTTCCGCTACGAGAACTGGGCCGCGCTGCAAAAATACTGCTGGCACGTCGCCGGGGTGGTCGGCGAACTGTCTGCTCGGATTTTCGGCTTCATCGACGCGCGTACCCTGAAGTACGCCGAAACGCTGGGGCTGGCCTTCCAGATGACCAACATCATCCGGGACGTCGGCGACGATGCCCGGCGCGGGCGGATTTATGTGCCCGCCGACGAAATGGCTCGGCACGGCGTGCAAGTGGACGACATTCTCGATGGCCGATACGTTGAAGGGTTTGAGCCCCTGATGCGCATGCAGACTGAACGGGCCCGCGATCTTTACCGTACGGCCCTGCTGGCACTGCCCGAGGCGGATCGCAGGGCGCAGCGTCCGGGGCTGATGATGGCCGCCATCTATGCGACGCTGCTCGACGAAATCGAGCGGGACCACTGGCGCGTGCTGGAAAAACGGATTGCCTTGACACCCATTCGCAAGTTCTGGCTCGCCTGGAAAGTCTGGGTCGGCGGCGGCAAGCACCTGATTCGCGACCGCACGGCATGAACGTGGCGATCATAGGGGCCGGCTGGGCCGGCCTGGCAGCGGCCGCGCAGGTGCTGCAGGCGGGCGGCTCGGTCCGTGTCTATGAAGCAGCGGCCCAGGTGGGGGGGCGGGCCCGCACAATCGAATCCGCCGCCCTAGGCCTGGCCATCGACAATGGGCAGCACGTGCTGCTGGGCGCATGCCGACGTACGCTGGCGTTGATGCGCAGTCTGGGCGTCCGGCCTTCGGACGTCCTGGACGAACGGCCCTTGAAGCTGGCGACCCTGAATGGCCGATTCAGCTTTCATCTGCCGCCCTGGCGCGCACCCTGGAATCTCGCCGGCAGCCTGCTCCTGAGCCGCGGCCTGGGCGGTTGGGCCAGCTGGCAACATCTGTTCCGGGTACTGCAGGATGCGCGTCGGTCCGAAGTTTCCGCGTCACTGAATGCAGCCGACTGGCTGGCCTCCCTGCAGGGTTCGCCGGCGCTGCTTGAGCACCTTTGGCGCCCTCTCGCCCTGGCTGCGCTGAACACGCCGCTCGAACACGCCTCCGCACGCTTGTTGGCGCGCCTGCTTGCCGAGAGTCTGGGGGCCGACGCCCAGGCCAGCCGGGTTCTGATCCCACGAACACGGTTGCACGCCTTGTGGCCGGCAGCCGTCTGCACCCGGCTGGGCACGCAACTCGTGTATCGACGCGTCCACCATGTGGAACACGACGGGCACGGCTGGCAAGTCGACGGGCAGGCCTTCGGCCAGGTCATCGTGGCCACGCCGGAACCCGAGGCACGCCGGCTGCTCGGCACGCTGGATCACGCATCCGCCGAACTGGCCAAATGGCCGCGCTACCAGCACGCCGCCATCGCCACGCTGACCCTGCAACTGCATGCCCCCTGGCCGCAGCCCAATCCCATGGCGATGCTGGCGCCCGACCCTCGCCTCGCCGTCAATGGGCACTGGCTGTTCAATCGCCACCATATCGCCCGCGATCCGGCCGAGCGCTGCCTGCTGCACGTCGTGATTGCCCGCGCCCACGCCCTTGCCCACCTGGACCGGCCGACCGTGCTCAAGCACATCGTCCGGCAGATCGATGGGCAAGCCGCACAGCCCCTGCCCCCTGTCAGGGCGCATCTGCTGGTGAATGAAAAGCGCGCCACGTTCGATGCCCAGCCCAGCCTCTGCCGCCCAGGCCCGAGGACACGCTGGCCAGGCCTGTTTCTTGCAGGCGATTGGACGGACACCGGCTACCCGGCCACCCTGGAGGGCGCCGTTTGCAGCGGGCTTCGGGCGGCCGGTCTGGCCCTCGATGATCAAAGGGCGTGATGCCGGATGTAATCGGCCACCAGGGCCGCATCACAGTCGAGCACCTCGACCCGCTGGGGCCGCTGCTCGAGATCCTCGAGACCGGCCGGTACCGCGGGCCACTGACCGGTCGCCTCGACGATCGTTTCGGCAAACTTGGCGGGCAAGGCTGTTTCGAGCACCAGCATGGGTATGCCGGGTTCCAGGTACTGAGCGGCGACCTTCAGGCCATCGGCCGTATGCGGATCCACCAGCCTCCCCGTTTCTTCGAGCGTTTGCCGTATCGTCCGCAAGCGGTCCGCATGCGTGCTGGTGCCGGCCACGAACCCATAGCGATCTTCGAACTGCGGCCGCAACGCCGACAGGTCGAACTGCCCCTGTTCGTGCACACTGCGCATCAGCTCAGTGACGCGCAACGGGTCCCGGTCGACCAGGTCGAAAACGAAACGCTCGAAGTTCGAAGCCCGTGAAATATCCATCGACGGGCTCGAGGTCGCCTGGGTCTGGCTGGCCGGCCGGGGCCGATACAGGCCGGTACGAAAGAACTCTTCCAGGACGTTGTTTTCGTTGGTGGCAAGCACCAGCCGATGGATGGGGACCCCCATCTGGCGGGCGATGTGGCCGGCCAGGATGTTGCCGAAATTGCCCGATGGAACCGCAAAAGAAACCTGGCCGCCCGGATGCGGAGCAACGCGCAGATAACCCCAGACGTAGTAAACGACCTGGGCCGCGATGCGCGCCCAGTTGATCGAATTGACGGCGCCCAGCCGGTAGCGCTGCTTGAAATCGAGGTCGCCGGCCAAGGTCTTGACCACATCCTGGCATTCGTCGAACACGCCACGCAGGGCCAGATTGTGGATGTTGCCGTCCTGCAGCGAATACATCTGGGCCCGCTGAAAGGCGCTCATGCGGCCATGCGGCGAGAGCATGAAGACGGCGATGCCTGCCTTGCCACGCAAAGCGTACTCTGCTGCCGATCCGGTATCGCCCGACGTCGCCCCCAGGATGTTCAGGGTCTGGCCCCGGCGCACCAGCACGTACTCGAAGACCTGCCCAAGGAACTGCATGGCCATGTCTTTGAAAGCCAGGGTCGGCCCCTCGGACAGGCCCAGCAACATGAGCCCGTCGCGCAGCGGCTTGACCGGTGCGATGCGCGGAAACACAGCGGGCGCATAGGCCGCATGAGTCAGGCCATGCAGATCGTCTTCGGGGATATCGCCGATGAACAGGCCCAGGACGCGGGCGGCCAGCTCGGCGTAAGACAGGGACTGCCAGGCAGCCAGGGTCGTGGCATCCAGCCGCGGCAGCCGTTCGGGCAACGTCAGCCCCCCATCCGGCGCCAGACCTTCGAGGAGGATGTCGCAGAAGGGAGCCGGGGCCATCCCGCCCCGCGTGGACAGATAGTTCAATTGATGTTCTCCACCCGCAGCCGAGTCACCCCCGAGTGCACGAATGGCAACCCGGCAATAGTCTGCAGGGCTTGGTCGACGTCGCCCTCTCGGGCCTCGTGGGTCAGGAAAATGATGTCGGCCTGATGTTCGCCGTGGGGCTGCTGGAACATGGAACCGACGGATATCCCCATTGCGGCCAGGACCCGGGCCAGATCGGCCAGTACCCCCGGTCGGTCGTCTACCCGCAGGCGCAGATAATAGCTGGTCCGGACGTCCGCCATGGGCAGAATGGGGATGTCCGCCATGGACTCGGGCTGGAAGGCCAGGTGAGGCACGCGATGCCCCGGATCCGCCCGATGCAGACGCGCCACGTCGACCAGGTCGGCCACGACGGCCGACGCCGTGGGCAGGGCGCCGGCGCCCTGCCCATAGTACAGGGTCGTGCCGACCATATCGCCACGCACCAGAACGGCGTTCATGGCGCCTTCCACCTGCGCCAGCAGACAGGTATCGGGCACCAGGGCGGGATGCACCCGCAGTTCGATGCCCTCGGGCCGATGCCGCGTCATGCCCAACAGCTTGATACGGTATCCCAGACGCTCGGCGTGGCGAATGTCTTCTGACGCCAATGAGGCAATGCCTTCGATGTGGACCTTGTCGAACTGCACCGGAATACCGAAAGCCAGCGAGGCCAGCAAGGTGATTTTGTGCGCGGCATCGACGCCTTCGATGTCGAACGTGGGATCGGCCTCGGCGTATCCAAGGCGCTGCGCCTCGGCCAATACCGCTTGAAAAGGCAGGCCGCGCTGGCGCATTTCGGAGAGAATGAAGTTGGTCGTGCCATTGATGATGCCAGCCAGCCACTGGATGCGATTCGCCGTCAGGCCCTCGCGGATCGCCTTGATGATGGGAATGCCGCCCGCCACGGCGGCTTCGAACGCGACCATCACGCCGCGCGACTGTGCGGCGGCGAAGATTTCATTGCCGTGAACGGCCAGCAACGCCTTGTTGGCCGTGACCACGTGCTTGCCGTGGGCAATGGCTTCGAGCAGGCAGGCGCGCGCGACAGTGTCCCCGCCCATTAGCTCGACCACGATGTCGACGTCCGGATCCCGTGCCAGCGCCATGCCGTCGGTGGTGACCCGCACGTCTGGACCCAGCAGGGTCCGGGCCTTGGCCACGTCACGCACGGCCACGGCCGTGACCTGGATGCGCCGCCCGGCGCGCCGGGAGATTTCCTCGGCATTCTGCGATAGCACCATCCACACGCCGCCCCCGACGACCCCCAGGCCAAGCAGCCCCACACGCAACGGTTTCATTGAATCAACCCATCCTTGCGAAACATGTCTCTGATACCGCGCACCGCTTGCCGCGTGCGCTGTTCGTTCTCGATCAGGGCGAAGCGCACGTATTCGTCGCCGTATTCGCCAAACCCGATGCCTGGCGATACCGCCACCTTGGCATCGGCCAGCAGCCGCTTGGAGAATTCCAGCGACCCCCCGGCCCGATAGGGCTCCGGTATGCGGGCCCAGATGTACATCGACGCCTTGGGGATGGTGACCGGCCAGCCGGCGTCGATCAGCCCGCGCGACAGCACGTTGCGCCGGTTGCGGTACTGTTCGACCACTTCGGCCACACAATCCTGCGGCCCTTCGAGCGCCGTGATGGCCGCCACCTGAATGGGTGTGAACGTACCGTAATCGTGGTAGCTCTTGATGCGCGCCAGGGCACCGACCAGATCCTGGTTGCCCACCATGAAGCCAATGCGCCACCCGGCCATGTTGTAGCTCTTGCTCATCGTGAAGAACTCGACCGCCACGTCCTTGGCCCCGGGCACCTGCATGATGGACGGAGCGACGTAGCCATCGAACGTGATGTCGGCATAGGCGAGATCATGCACGACCAGGATATCGTGCTCTTTGGCCAGCGCGACGATGCGTTCGAAAAAAGGCCGCTCTACGCATTGCGCCGTCGGGTTGCTCGGAAAGCCCAGCACCATCATCTTGGGTCTGGGAATGGATTCTCGCACGGCCCGCTCGATTTCATCGAAAAAATCCAGACCCGGCGTCATGGGCACCGAACGGATATTGGCACCGGCAATGACCGCCCCATAGATGTGGATGGGATAGCTTGGGTTGGGGACCAGGACCGTATCGCCCCGATCGAGCGTCGCCAGCATCAGGTGGGCCAGCCCCTCTTTCGAGCCGATCGAGACGATGGCCTCGGTGTCCGGATCCACGCTGACCCCATAACGCCGTTCGTACCACTGGGAAATTGCCCGGCGCAGCCGCGGAATACCGCGTGACACCGAATAGCCATGCGTATGGTCGCGGCGCGCCACCTCGACCAGCTTGTCGACGATATGCTTGGGCGTCTGCCCATCCGGATTGCCCATGGACATGTCGATGATGTCTTCGCCCCGCCGCCGGGCCGCCATCTTGAGTTCTGCGGTGATGTTGAACACATAAGGTGGCAGACGCTCGATGCGCGAGAAAGTCTTCATGGGGAGCCCCTGAAAAAAGCTTGGCCACAGCAGAAATTGCGGTGCAGCAAATCCGATAATCTATCTCAAGCGTGCCACTCTCGCAAATGAGGCGGCCGCAGCGGATGAAAGAGCCGACGGCCCTGGCCATGCTGCGCTATCATTGATCACATTGGCAAGACCCGCAAAGGATGCCCCACGTGCTGTTGCAAAAAGAATCGAATCCGTCTTTGAACACCGTCACCGCCTACGGCGAAGGCTATCTGGAGATCAACCGCGAACGCTTCGAGACATCGGTCTGCCTGGCCCCCGAAGGCCCGATCCGCACGCTATCCTTGCACAGCGTCGCCGACATCGACAGCACCCTGCTGACAGAGCTGGTGGGCCTGCGCGCCGCGCCGCAGGACCCGATGGCGTTCCTCGACGATGCGCCGCCCCCGCTAGAACGGCCAGACGACGCCCCCGAAGTCGTGCTCATCGGCACGGGGTCGTGCCAGGCCTTTCTGCCCCCAGACGTCATACGTCCCCTGCTCATGGCCGGCATCGGGGTCGAAGCCATGACCACCCACGCCGCCGCCCGCACGTACAACATCCTCATGTCCGAAGAACGGCGTGTCCTGGCCCTATTGCTTTTTGGAGATTCTGCATGAGCCTGCCCATCGTGGGGCAACCCATTCCCCGCCTGACTGGTCCATCCACCCAGGGTCCGTTCGATTCGGCCCAGCTGGCCGGCAAGCCGTACGTCCTGTATTTCTACCCGCGCGACAACACCCCTGGCTGTACCACCGAGGCGCAGGATTTCCGTGACCTGCACGGGCAATTTCTGGCACACGGATGCGCGGTGTTTGGCGTCTCCAGGGATTCCTTGAAGTCCCACGAGCGTTTTGCGGAAAAACAATCCCTGCCCTTCGCCCTGATCAGCGACCCCGATGAAGCGCTGTGCACGCTGTTTGGCGTCATGAAAAACAAGACCCTGTATGGCAAGCCAGTGCGCGGCATCGAGCGCAGTACGTTCCTGGTGGATGCGGCCGGCCAGCTGGCGCGCGAATGGCGGGGCGTACGCGTACCGGACCACGCGGCCGAAGTCCTGCAGGCCGTACAGGCCCTGGGCACCTGAGGCAGCCGCCCCATGCCGCTGCCCAAACCACCCGCCCGTCTGGGCGATCGGGTCCGCCCATCGAGCGAATCCACCGCGACGCCCGCTGCCACTGCAGTGCCCACTCCCGCCGAAACGCCAGCGCCATCGGTGCCCGCCCGCCAACCAGCCGCCAAACCCGGAAAGCAGCCCGCCGTGGAGACGGCCCGCCCGGCAGCCGGCCCTGGCGCCGGGGCGACCGTGCCGGTGCCGGCTGCACGCAAGGATCCGCCCCCGGATCGTGCCCCGCGTGCCAGCAAGCGCGGTGCCGTGCAGACCACATCGTCTCGCCGCCTGGCCGGCACTGGCCAGGCCGGCCCCAAAAAACTGTTCGTTCTGGACACCAACGTCCTGCTGCATGACCCGAGCTCGCTGTTCCGGTTCGCCGAACACGATATTTTTCTGCCCATGATCGTGCTCGAAGAGCTCGACCACCAGAAAAAAGGCCTATCGGAAGTGGCGCGCAATGCGCGCCAGGTCAGCCGTTTCCTGGACCAGCTCATACAAGCCGCCGACCTGACCAAAGGCGTGCCGCTCGATGCCCTGGGCAATACCGAGGCAACGGGCCTGCTGTATTTTCAGATGCGCCCTGCAGCGGCACCGCTGCCGATCGAACTGCCCATGGGCAAGGCCGACCACGTCATTCTATCGATCGTGCACGATTTACGGCAGGCGCCCCCGGGGCGCGAAGTCGTGCTGGTGTCCAAGGACATCAACATGCGCCTCAAGGCGCGTGCCCTGGGGCTGGCGGCTGAAGACTACCTGCATGACCACGTCATCGACGACACCGATCTGCTCTACGGTGGCGTCATGCCCCTGCCGGATGACTTCTGGGCCCGCCACGGCAAGCAGGTCGAATCCTGGCAACAGGATGGCCTCACCTGGTATCGGATACACGGACCTTTGTGCCAGCAGCTGATCGTCAACGAATTCGTCTGGCTCGAGGGCGACATGCCGCTCTACGCCCAGGTGCGCGAAGTGACGGGGCGCAGCGCGGTCCTGTCCACATTGCGAGACCATAGCCACGGCAAAAACAGTGTCTGGGGCATCACGGCGCGCAACCGCGAGCAGAATTTCGCCTTCAACCTGCTGCTCAACCCCGACATCGACTTCGTCTCACTGCTGGGCCAAGCCGGGACCGGTAAAACCCTGCTGGCGCTCGCGGCCGGGTTGGCCCAGGTCTTCGACACGCGCCGCCACACCGAGATCATCATCACACGGGCCACAGTGCCAGTGGGCGATGACATCGGCTTTCTGCCCGGTACCGAAGAAGAAAAAATGCTCCCCTGGATGGGGGCCCTCGAAGACAATCTCGAGATCCTCCACCAGGGCGCAAGCCGCAATACCGCCTCTGCGGCCAGCCAGAGCGAATGGGGCCGCCATCTGCCGGCGCTGGACCTGATCCGCTCGCGCATCAAGGTGAAATCGCTCAGTTTCATGCGCGGCCGCACCTTCCTGAACAAATACCTGATTATCGACGAGGCGCAGAATCTGACCCCAAAGCAGATGAAGACACTGATCACCCGGGCCGGGCCGGGCACCAAAATTGTCTGCCTGGGCAATATCGCCCAGATCGACACCCCCTACCTGACTGAAGGCAGCTCGGGCCTGACGTACGTCGTCGACCGGTTCAAGGGCTGGCCGCACGCCGGCCACATCATTCTCCAGCGCGGCGAGCGGTCGCGCCTGGCCGACTATGCCAGCGCCGCCCTCTGAAGGGGCCGGCGCTCCGATGCGCTCGGCCCAGCCCCTGGGCCTCACCATGGGCGATGCCTGCGGCATCGGCCCCGAGCTCATCGTGCGTTTGTTCGCCCGTGGCCTGCCCCACCCGGCGGTCGTCTACGGCGATGCCGCGACCTTGCAGCGAGCCTGCGCCGTAGTGGGCCTGGGCGACGCGCTCTCGATTGTTCCACTGGATGTGCCGGGGCCAGGCTCGACCGGAATGCAAATCGGCGTGCTCGATCGCTGGCGCGGGCTGCCCGCCGATCTGCCGTGGGGACAGGTCGACGCCCGGGCCGGCCGGGGCGCCTACGAATACCTGTGCCACGCGATCGACGATGCCCTGGCGGGCCGGCTCAGGGCGCTGGTGACCGCCCCCCTGAACAAAGAAGCCATGCAGCGGGCGGGGCTGGCGTTCCCGGGCCACACTGAGATCCTGGCCAAGCGCAGTGGCACGCCCCGCTACGCGATGATGCTCGCCAACGACCAGCTGCGTGTCCTGCTGGTCACGATCCATATTCCGCTGGCTCAGGTGCCGCACGCCATCAGCGTGCAAGCCGAGCTCGACGCCATGCGGCTGGCGCACTTGGCCTGCCTGCAAAGCGGCGTGGCGACGCCGCGCATCGCGGTCGCGGGGCTGAACCCGCATGCGGGGGAAAACGGCGCCTTCGGCGATGAAGAAATCCGCATCATCCAGCCGGCGATCGCCCAGGCACGCGCAGAAGGGCTGGACGTCAGCGGGCCCTGGCCAGGGGACACCGTCTTCATGCGCGCGCGGCAAGGCGAATTCGACATCGTGGTTGCCCAATACCACGACCAGGGGCTGATCCCTGTGAAGTACCTGGGCCTGGATACCGGGGTCAATGTCACGGTGGGTCTGCCGTTCGTACGCACCAGCGTCGATCACGGCACGGCGTTCGACATCGCGGGCCAGGGCGTCGCACAGGCGGATTCCCTGGAAGCGGCACTGCACATGGCGCTGCGCATGTCCGCAAAGCCCTGAGCGCCCTCGCGGACGCCGCAAAAACAGAAGATCAAAAACCCGGTGACGCGGAAAAATTGAGAAACCGGGTGCTGGCGCCCTGAAATGTCAGACGTACCGTGCCGATCGGGCCGTTGCGTTGCTTGCCGATGATGATTTCGGCCGAGCCCTTGTCTGGGGAATCGGGGTTGTAGACCTCGTCGCGGTAAATGAACAAAATGACGTCGGCATCTTGCTCGATGGCCCCGGACTCGCGCAGGTCGCTCATGACGGGGCGTTTGTTGGGCCGTTGCTCGAGACTGCGGTTGAGCTGCGAGAGCGCCATCACCGGGCAGTCGAGCTCCTTGGCCAGGCTCTTGAGGGAGCGGCTGATCTCAGAGATCTCCGTGGCGCGGTTCTCGCCCGAGCTGCTGGCCGACATGAGCTGCAGGTAATCGATGATGATGAGCCCCAGGCGACCGCATTGCCGGGCCAGGCGCCGGGATCTGGCGCGCACTTCCATCGCGGTCAGCGCAGGCGTCTCGTCGATGTAGATCTGGGCCTGTTCGACCTTCTGCACGGCGTGCGTCAGGCGCGGCCAGTCATCCTGGCCCAGCTTGCCGGTACGCATGCGGTGCTGGTCGAGCATCCCCACCGAGCCAATCATGCGCATCGCCAGCTGTACGGCGCCCATCTCCATGGAAAACACGGCGACCGGCAAACCCTGTTCGATGGCTACGTGCTCGCCGATATTCATGGCCAATGACGTCTTGCCCATGGACGGCCGCCCGGCGACGATGATCAGGTCGCCCGGCTGCAGGCCGGACGTCATGCGGTCGAGATCGTGGAACCCCGTTGGAACCCCGGTGACGTCCGAATCGCCCTCGCGATGGTAGAGCTCATCGATGCGCTCGACCACCTGGGCCAGCAGCGGGCGGATCTCCTGGAACCCGGCCATGCCGCGTGCGCCTTCCTGGGCGATCTGAAAGACTCTGGATTCTGCCTCATCGAGAATTTGACGCGCTTCTTTGCCCTGGGGGTTGAACGCCGCGGCAGAGATTTCGTCGGCAATCGTGACCAGTTTGCGCAGCATGGAGCGCTCGCGCACGATCTCGGCATAGCGCCGGATGTTGGCTGCCGATGGCGTATTGTGGGCCAGCGCGTTGAGATAGGGCAGCCCACCGCATTCGTCGAGCCGGCCCGCCGTGCTCAGGGATTCGAGCACGGTCACCACATCCGCCGGGCGCGACAGCGCGATCAGACGCGTGATGTGTTGCCAGATCAGCCGATGGTCGTGGCGATAGAAATCATCTTCGGCCAGAACGTCGGCGATGCGGTCGAACGCCGCATTGTCGAGCAGCAAGCCCCCCAAGACGGACTGCTCGGCCTCGACCGAATGGGGCGGGACGCGCAGATAATCCAGCTGGGCGTCCGTTTGGATTTCCACAGCGATTCCTCGAACGGGCCCTTGGGTCGCCATGCCGGACCCGCCGGCATGGCGCAATCAGGCCATTTCACCTTGCACAGTAAGGGTGACGTCGGCCACCACATCTGCATGCAGTGCCACCTGCAACGGGAATTCACCCACCGCCTTGATGGCCCCATCGGGCATGCGCACCTGGCCTTTGTGCACGTCTTCGAAACCGGCTGCCTGCAGGGCCCTCGCCACGTCCATGTTGGTGACCGAGCCGAACAGGCGCCCATCGACCCCAGCCTTCTGGCTGATCACCAGCGCGTAGCCGTGGATTTTGTCGGCCAATGCCTGGGCAGCGGCCAGCTTTTCAGCCTGATGCCTTTCGAGTTCGGCGCGGCGCGCCTCGAACTCTTTCAGGGCCGCATCTGTGGCCCGCCGCGCAATCTTCTGGGGGATCAGATAGTTGCGGGCATAGCCATCGCGCACCCGAACCACGTCACCCAGATTGCCCAGGTTGTAGACTTTTTCAAGCAGAATGACTTGCATGACGAGCGCCCTATCAGTGGTGGTTGTCGGTGTACGGCAGCAGGGCCAGGAAGCGGGCCCGCTTGATGGCGGTATCGAGCTGGCGCTGGTAGTGAGCCTTGGTGCCGGTGAGACGCGCCGGGATGATCTTGCCGTTTTCCTGGATGAAGTCGCGCAGGGTGTCGAGGTCTTTGTAATCGATTTCCTCGACCTTGGCCGCGGTGAACCGGCAGAACTTGCGCCGCTTGAACAGAGGGTTCTGCTGGCCAAACCGGCGCTTGTCTTTGGGCTTCTTGAAATATGCCATGATAAATGCCTATATCGATGTGCCAGCTAGCCGCTGGCGGATGGATTCAAAGTGTCTTGAACTGCTGTACATGCAGGACCAGCTGGTCGGACCCTTGCCGCTGCGGAGCCAAAAAACCGCAGACTTGCAGCAGCGTGCCGGGCTCGATGGCAGCCAGCTGCTGCGCCAGAGGGCCGACCGCGACCGCCCGGATGCCAAAGCCAACCTGGCGCGACAGCCCGGCTTCGCTGGCTTCGCCCTGGTGTTCGAGCCGCAGGTGCGCGATGGGCGTACCCGCCGGCGTATGCCGCAAAGGTTCGACCTGGCTGGCCTGGGCGACGAGTTCGAGCTGGTTGACGGATCGCAGGGACACCGGGTCAGGAATTCTGGGTCTCGGTGGACGCCTTGCGGGCTTCGTCGCGCTCGACGGATTTCATCATCAGTGACGGCTCTGTGTGCGCATGCCGCGTCTTGATGAACAGGTGACGCAAGATGGCATCATTGTAGCGAAACGAATGTTCGAGCTCTTCGAGGGCGACCGGGTTGCATTCGATGTTGAAACACACGTAATGCGCCTTGACCAGCTTCTGGATGGGATAGGCCAGCTGACGGCGACCCCAGTCTTCGACCCGATGGATCTGACCGCCATGGCCGGTGACCATGGCCTGATAACGCTCGATCATGGCGGGCACCTGCTCGCTTTGATCGGGATGCACGATGAACACTACTTCGTAGTGACGCATGATGGACTCCTTATGGATATCTGTGCGGATGAACAGACAGCCCGACAGCACGGTGGCTTATCGAGCAAGTAACCATCTATATTAACATTTTCAGTGGCTGCTTACCATGGCGTAGGCAGAATGATTATGGATGGATTCGAAATTCTCGGCCTGTACCCGATAATGGCTGACGCCTGGCAGGTTCTGGACCACCATGGCCACGTCCCGAACCAGATCCTCGACGAATTTCGGGTTCTCGTAGGCGTGTTCGGTGACGTATTTTTCGTCTGCCCGCTTGAGCAGGCCCCATAGCTCACATGAGGCCTGGGCTTCGATCCGCGCAATCAGGCCGGCCAGATCGGGGACCTGTCCGAGCGCCACACCGAGATCCAACGTGACCAGCGAGCGCTGGTTATGGGCGCCATAGCGCGAGATGGCCTTCGAGCATGGACACAGACTGGTCACCGGCACCTGTACCTGCAAGACGAACACCGAAGGCTGGTTCTTTTGGGCGCGCACCTGCCAGGACACCTGATAGTCCATCAGGCTGCGAGCGCCGGATACCGGCGCCTGCTTGGCCACGAAATAGGGAAAAGCCAAGAGAATGTCGCCTGCCTGCACCTGCAGCAGGTCGAGCATGCGCTGCGCCATCTGCCCCAGGCCCTCGGCGGACAGGGGCTGCGAACGGTATTCCTCGAGCAGCGCAATGAAGCGCGACATGTGGGTCCCTTTCTCGGAGGCTGGCAGCGCCACGGTCATTTCGACTTCGGCGATAGTCGCCTGCGGCTCGCCACCCGCCGCAATCATCAGCGGCTGTCTCAGCCCCCGGACGCCGACGCGCTGTATCGGTATCTGGCGGGTGTCCGGCCCGCCCTGCACATCCGGCAGAGTGGTCAGCACCGGATCGAGCACGGTATTCATGTGAGCTTCCTTGACAAACGTTGACGGATGGACGCTTCGATACCGACGGCATCCAGCCCGAGGCGAGCCAGAATGGCCTTTTGCTCGCCATGATCGATGAATTCATCGGGCAGGCCCAACTGCAGGATGGGGCGCTCGATGGCCTCTCGATGAAAGAATTCGGCCACGGCACTGCCAGCGCCCCCCATGATGGCAGCCTCTTCGATGGTCACGAACAGCGTGTGGTCCTGGGCGAGCTGCGCCAGCAGGGACTCGTCCAGGGGCTTGACGAAACGCATGTCGACCAGGGTGGCATCCAGCGCCTCGGCCGCGCCGGCCGCCTCGGGCAGCAGGGTACCAAAGACCAGCAAAGCGATGCCAGTGCCTGTGCGTCGCCGCACGGCCTGGCCGATTGCCACGCTCTCGAGACTGGTACCCGGCTCGGCCCCGCACCCGGCCCCGCGCGGGTAGCGCACCGAAGCCGGGCCTGCAAAGTGATAGCAGGTATTGAGCAGCAGGCGCGCTTCGTGCTCATCGGACGGGGTGGCGACCACCATGTTGGGAATACAGCGCAGGAAGGCAATATCGTAATTGCCGGCATGCGTGGCGCCATCCGCCCCAACGATACCCGCCCGATCGAGGGCAAAAGTGACGTCCAGATTTTGCAGGGCGACGTCGTGGATGAGCTGATCATAGCCGCGCTGCAGGAACGTGGAGTAGATCGCCACCACCGGCTTGTTGCCCTCGCAGGCCAGCCCTGCGGCGAAGGTTACGGCGTGCTGCTCGGCAATGCCGACGTCGAAATAGCGAGCGGGAAAGCGGCGTTCGAATTCGACCAGCCCACTGCCCTCGCGCATCGCCGGCGTGATGCCGATCAGCCTGTCGTCGTGGTCGGCCATATCGCACAGCCAGCGGCCGAATACCTGGGAGAAGCTTTGCCGCGACGGCCGGCTCGGCTTCTGGATGCCGACGGCCGGGTCGAAGCGGCCTGGCCCATGGTAGAGCACTGGATCCGCCTCGGCCAGCTTATAGCCGTGGCCCTTGCGCGTCACCACATGCAGGAACTGCAGCCCGCCCAGCTGCCGGACGTTTTCCAGCATGGGAATGAGCGCATCCAGATCATGCCCGTCGATGGGCCCCATATAATGAAAGCCCAACTCTTCGAACAGCGTGGCGGGCGACAGCATGCCCTTGGCATGCCCTTCAAGTTTGCGCGCCAGCGCCAGGGCCGGCGGCACATGCTGCAGCACTGCGCGCCCCATCGTGCGCGCCCGCGCATAGAACTGCCCCGACAGCAGACGCGAAAAATAATAATTCAGGGCGCCCACCGGAGGCGATATGGACATGTCATTGTCGTTGAGCACCACCAGCAGGTTGACGTCCGAAAGCACGCCGGCGTTGTTGAGCGCCTCGAACGCCATCCCGGCCGTCATCGCCCCATCGCCGATGACGGCAATGTGCTGGCGCTGCAGCCCCGCGTTGCGAGCCGCCACGGCCATGCCCAGGGCCGCTGAAATCGACGTCGACGAATGCGCGGTACCAAAGGCATCCCAGGGCGATTCACAGCGCCGGGGGAATCCGGAAATCCCGCCCCATTGACGCAAGCCCGCCATCGCCTCTCGTCGACCCGTCAGGATCTTGTGCGGGTACGATTGATGGCCGACATCCCAGACCAGCCGGTCATCCGGCGTATTGAAGACATAATGCAGCGCAAGAGTCAGTTCGACTGTCCCCAGGTTGGAAGACAGGTGGCCCCCTGTGCGGGCAACCGACTCGAGCACGAAAGCGCGCAGTTCGTCTGCCAGGGGGGCGAGATCCTGACGCTTCAGCCGGCGCAAATCGACCGGTGATTGGATCCCTTCAAGTAAAGTCGTCATAAGGTCATTGATTCGAGGCCGCGTGCGCCATGTCAGGACGAGCGGCCTATGATGAAATCAGATAATTCGTGCAAACGCCGTGCGGACGGGCCCAGCGGCAACAGTGCCGTCTTGGCCTGTTCGTGCAGACTGGCCAGCAGATCGCGGGAATCGTCCAGCCCGAGCGTGGAGACATAGGTGGGCTTGTCGTGGGCCGCGTCCTTGCCCGGCGTCTTGCCCAGCGTACCGGCGTCGCCCGTCACGTCGAGGATATCATCGACGACCTGAAAGGCCAGCCCCATCGCCAGGGCATAGGCTTCGAGCCCAGTTCGCACGGTCGAGCTGGCCCCCGCCACCACGCCCCCCAACAACACACTGGCCTCGAGCAAAGCACCCGTCTTCATCCGATGCATCTGCTGCAGTGCTGCCATCGACATGGTACGCCCGGCATGCGCGCAATCGACCGCCTGCCCACCCACCATGCCGTCGCTGCCGGCTGCCCGCGCCAGCAGCTGCACCGCCTGCACCACCAGCGCCGGCGCGATCGGCATTTGGGCCAGGCAATCAAAGGCCAGTGGCTGCAAGGCGTCGCCCGCCAGCATGGCCAGGGCCTCGCCGTAGCGCCGATGCACTGTTGGCTGCCCACGGCGCAGATCGTCGTCATCCATACAGGGCAGATCATCGTGCACCAGTGAATAGGCATGAACGAGTTCGACCGCGGCTGCGGCGTTGTCGAGCGCGACATCGAGGACATCGGGCGGCCCGCCGGCCGAACGGCTGGCCTCGCCCGCGGCCATGACCAGCGCAGCGCGCACCCGCTTGCCCGGCCCCAGCACGGCGTACCGCATGGCCGCGTGCAGATGCGCCGGATCGGAATCGCCCGGATCGGGCAGCAGCTCGTCCAGCACGGACGTGGTACGCTCGACCGTGGCGCGCAGCCAGTCTTCGAATTCAGGCAGGGCCGACGTCATGCCGCACAGGCCCCCTGGAGCGGGCCGGGCCAGCGCGGCTGGCAGTTGTCGGCCCGCCATGGCAGCTGGCAGCACGCATACGGAAAAACTTTGAACATGAGTATCATTTGTGCATCCCAGTCTGGATTGTACGAGAACCATGAGCACGCACGAAACTCCCACCCACCCAACCCCGAGGGGCCCCTTATCCGTCGATCATTACTTCGACCCGGGCATCCTCGAAATCGAGCGTCAAAAGATCTTTTCCCGCAGCGCGAGCTACGTCGGACACGAGAAAATGGTCCCGGCCTCGGGCGACTGGCGCACGCTGGTCCATGAAGGGGGTGGCCGCATGCTGCTGCGCGACGGCCAAACCGTTCGCCTGTTGTCGAACGTCTGCCGCCACCGGCAGGCGCTCATGCTGGGCAGCCAGGACGGCCAAGTGCCTGATTGCGCTTCGGGCAACCTGTGCAGCACCGGCGGGCGCATCCTGTGCCCGGTGCACCACTGGAGCTACGACACCCGGGGCCGCCTGCTGAATGCGCCGCTGTTTCCGCGCACACCCGACGCGGCCCTCGAGTCGTGGCCGTTGTTCGACTGCCACGGCCTGCTGTTCGAGGGGGCCCGGGATCCCTCTGACGACTTGGGCCACCTGTTCACGCGCCCGGAATTCGATTTTTCGGGCTACGCATTGCATCACGTCGAAGTGCACCCATGCCGGTACAACTGGAAGACCTTCATCGAGGTCTACCTGGAAGACTATCATGTCGGCCCATTCCATCCGGGCCTGGGCCAGTTCGTCAGTTGCGATGACCTCGAGTGGGAATTCGGCGACTTCTTCAGCCTGCAGAAGGTGGGCATCCACCAGGCGCTGGGCCAACCCGGCAGCGATGTCTACCAGGCATGGCACACGCAGCTGCTGGCATACGCATCAGGCCAGGTACCCCACTTTGGCGCGCTCTGGGTGACGTATTTCCCGACCCACATGATCGAGGTTTATCCTTATTGCCTGGTGCTGTCCACCCTGTACCCCCAGGGCCCGCAGGATACGGTGAACGTCATCGAATTCTATTACCCCGAGGAGATCATCGCTTTCGAGCCCGAGTTCATCGAGGCGCAGCAGGCAGCCTACATGGAAACGGCCATCGAAGACGACGAGATCGCCGAGCGCATGGATGCCGGGCGGCGGGCGCTGATGCGGCGCGGCACCACGGAAAGCGGGCCCTACCAGCGGCCCCTGGAAGATGGCATGGACCACTTCCACGCCTGGTACCGGCGCATGATGGCCTGAGGCCAGCGCCCCTGCAGGGCCTCAGGCCCCAGTGGCCACCGGGTGGCCAGGTCTGCTGCACCATTCGCTCCAGGAGCCCGGATACAGCGACGAGCCCGGCAAGCCGGCCAGCTCCATGGCAAACAGGTTATGACAGGCCGTGATCCCCGAGCCGCATTGGTGCACGATGCCCTGCTTCAGGCGTTCACCCAATAGATCCTGAAACTCGGCCCGCAGGCGATCGGGCGACTTGAACCGGCCGTGCTCGTCGAGATTCTGCCCAAAGGGCCGATTCAAAGCGCCCGGGATATGACCGGCCACGGGATCCAATGGTTCTACCTGCCCCGCAAAGCGCTCGGGGGTACGCGCATCGAGCACGGTAAAACGGGGTTGCGCCAGGTTGGCCAGGACGGCGGCGGCATCCACCACGGGCATGGCTGGCTGTGCAGCCAGACGCAGGCCCTGCATCGCCTGGGCTTCGCTGACCGAAGGGTTGCGCGTGCCGGTTTCAACCGCACCGCCAGCCGCCAGCCAGGCGGCCCAACCCCCATCGAGCACCGCAGCCGATTCGTGGCCAAGCCAGCGCAGCATCCACCATAAACGCGTTGCCATCGCGCCATTACCGGCGTCATAGACCACGACTTGCGCGCGAGCGGACAGACCCTGCGCGCGCATGAGCGAGGCAAAATCGGCACGATCGGGCAGGGGATGGCGCCCATTGTGACCGGACCGCGGCGCGCTGAGCTGGGTCTCGCAATCCAGGAACAGCGCACCGGGAATGTGGCCGGTTTCGTAGGCCCGGCGCCCGGCCTGGAGATCCCCGAGATCGTGCCGAACGTCAAACACCAGGCATCCTGGGCGGGCCAGCCGTTCATGCAAGTCGGACGCCTGGATCAACAAGGTATTCATGGTGCATCTGCCTCCTGCGGGCGGGCGCCCGCCGCTGAATGTTCACTGATACCACGCAAGATACGCGCCTCGGCATGGGTGCGCCACACGGACAGCATACCCGAGGCGATGATCAGCGCCATGCCGGCCCATGCGAGCGGTGCTGGCCGGTCGCCCCAGAAAACCACACCGATCAGGGCGGCAAAGATGATGGTCGTGTACTGCAGCGCCGCCGTCAAGAGGGTGGAACCGAGGCCAAAAGCCCGCGTCATCGCCAACTGCCCCACGAGCCCCGCCACCCCCAGGCCGATCAACGCCAGCACGGTCAGGGGCGTACGGGTGTGCCAGCCATTGATCGCGATGCCCGCCAAGCCGCTGAGGCTCGCGCCCATGGAAAAAATCAGCACAGTGCGCCATTCGGGTTCGCCGATACGGCCCAATTGGCGAATCTGCATCATCGCCACGGCCGACAAGGCGCCGGCAGCGAGCCCCAGCAGGGCCGCCAGCCATTGATCGTGCTCGATGCTGGGCCGCAACACGCCCAACACCCCGAGAAAGCCGGCCAGAACCGCCATGACGCGCACGGGATCCCGCTGCGCACCACCGAAGAACAGCATCCAGCCGCCAATGAACAGCGGGGCGGTGTAGTTCAGGCTGATCGCCGTGGGCAGCGCCAGGTGCGACAATGCGTAAAAACCCAGCCACATGGACAGGATGCCGCTCAGGTTGCGCCAGATATGAAAGCGCCAGCTGACAGGGCGCAGCCGCCTGCGGGTGGAACGGGCCCAGAAGAACAACAGCAGCACCGAAGGCAACCCGCGAAACAGCACGATTTCGGGCAGGCTGGCGGTGCCATCGGCAGCCACCTTGATCAGGGCCCCCATCATGGCGAACATGGCGCACGCCAGCAACATCCATAAAGACTGCATGCTTCTTACCACGTTCGGGCTACCGTTTGGAAATTCGATACTATACACTTTCGTAAAACTCGGGACGATCGCACGCGTACCCCGGCAACCTGGGCTTCAGCCCCGCCACCACACCCCATTTTCATGAAACGTATCTTTTTGTTCCTGGCGACCAACCTGGCCGTTCTGGTCGTGCTCAACATCACGATGACCGTGCTGGGCATCGGTCCGTACCTCACGGCCAATGGCATCGACCCGGGCGCCTTGCTGATCTTTGCCGCAATCATCGGTTTTGCAGGCTCATTCATATCCCTGTTCCTCAGCAAATGGATGGCCAAGACCAGCACGGGCGCTCGCGTCATCGACCCGCAGGCGCCCCGCAGCCGGCGCGAAGCCTGGCTGGTCGAAACGGTGCACCAGCTGGCAGACCGCGCCGGCGTGGGCCGCCCCGAGGTCGCCATCTACGACGGCGCCCCCAACGCATTTGCGACGGGCGCTTTCCGCAACGATTCCCTGGTGGCCGTATCCACCGGCCTGCTGACATCGATGACCGAAGAAGAAGTCACCGCCGTCCTGGGCCATGAAGTCGCCCATATCGCCAATGGCGACATGGTCACGTTGACGCTGATCCAGGGCGTGGTGAACACCTTCGTGATTTTTCTTTCCCGGCTGGTCGGATACTTCATCGACCGCGTGATCATGCGCAACGACCGTGACGTCGGCGCAGGCTACTACCTGAGCGTCATCGTATGCGAGATCTTCTTCGGGCTCATCGCTTCCATCATCGTCGCCTGGTTCTCCCGGCAACGTGAATTTCGTGCCGACGCGGGCTCCGCCAGCCTGCTGGGCTCGCGCGAGCCCATGATCAGGGCGCTGGCGCGCCTGGGCGGGCTCGAAGCAGGCGAACTGCCCAAGGCCCTGGCTGCGTCGGGCATCGCCGGGGCTGCGATCGGGGCCCTGTTCGCCTCGCATCCCCCCATCGAAAAACGCATCGAAGCCCTGCGGCAGTTGCGCAGCCGCTGAACGCGATGCGGGAGCTGCAAGTCCTCGTCTCATTTGGCGGCTACATCGCCCTGCTGCTCTGGGGCGTCTACATGGTGCAGACCGGGGTGCAGCGCGCATTCGGCAAGCGGCTGGGCCTGTGGATGGGGCGGGCCATGGGCTCGCTGTCGCGTGCATTCAGCACCGGCCTGCTCATTACGGCTGCCATCCAGAGCAGCACCGCCACGGGCTTGATGATCGCAGGCTTTGCGATGGATGGCCTGGTGCCGCTGGTGCCCGGTCTCGCGGCCATGCTGGGTGCCAATGTGGGGACCACGCTGATCGTGCAGGCCCTGGCGTTCAACCCCACCGCCATCGCGCCCGGCCTGGTGCTGCTCGGGGTCTGGATGTTCCGCCATTACGCGCCGGGTCGAACACGCGACCTGAGCCGCGCGATCATCGGCCTGGGCCTGCTGCTGCTGGCCCTGCACGAACTGGTCGGCATGTTCGAACCGCTCAAGAATGCCCCCATGTTGGGCGATGCCCTGAGAATGCTGGTCGACACCCCGCTGGTTGCCCTGGCTGCCGCCACCCTGCTGACCTGGGCCTCGCATTCCAGCGTCGCCGTCGTCGTGCTCATCATGTCGCTCGCCCACCATGGGCTGGTACCACCTGAATTGGCCTATGCCCTTGTCTTGGGCGCCAACCTGGGCACGGCCATCAATCCCGTGACCGAAAGCGGCTACAGCGGCAACCCCGCGTCACGCCGCCTGCCCGTCGGCAACCTGGGCACGCGCGTGGCGGGCTGCGCGGTCGCCATGGCCCTGTGGCCATGGGCGGCATCGATCATGCATCTGCTGGGGGCCAGCGATCCAGCCCATGCCGTCGCCAACCTGCATCTGGCCTTCAACCTCGTGGTCGCGCTCGCCTTCATGCCGATGCTGGCCCCCTACGCCCGGCTGCTCGAGCACCTGCTGCCGCAAAAAGCCGCGGGTATCGACCGGGCCCGACCGCTCTACCTGGCCGAGCCATCGCGCGAGGTACCCGCCATCGCACTGGGCCAGGCCACCCGCGAGGCCCTGCGTCTGACCGACCTGCTGCACGAATCGTTGCAGTTGACCCGCAACGCGTTACTGGCCGGCGACACATCGGCCATCGGCAGGGCCCGCGACATCAATACCAGCATCGCGCGCCTCGACCAGACCATCACGACGTTTCTTGCCACACTCGACCAGGAAAACCTCAGTTCGGAAGATGAAAGCAACCTCAAATCGGTACTGACGTTTTCCATGAATATGGCGCACGCGGCCAGCTTCTCGGGCATGGGGCTGCTGGCCCATGCCAGCCGCCTGAGCAAGAAAAACTGGGCCCTGGACCCCGATCAGCGCCACGAGCTGGCCGAAGTGATGGACCGTCTGCTGAACAACCTGAGCCAGGCCGGCGCCCTGTTCCTTTCAGGCGACCGGATTTCTGCCCGCCACCTCGCGTACGAAAAAGAATACTTTCGCGAACTCGAGGCCCGCGCGGCCGAACGCCACCTCGAACGCATCAAAACCGGCCGCATCGATGCCGCCGACATTGGCGCCTTCTACCTGGAAGTGCTGCGCGACGCGGGGGGTGTCAACGCGTACCTGGTCAATGGGGCCGCCTACCCGGTGTTGTCGCGCCACGGCGAGCTACTGCCCAACCGGTTGCGTGAGATCGACTGACACCGCGGGCCCGACGGGCTCAGTGCGCCTCGCTCCAGTTGGCGCCCACGCCCACGTCGGCCACCAGCGGCACGGCCAGCGTCGCGACGGACGACATGATCACCGGCACCCGTTCACGCAACAGGGGCACGTCATCGGCGACGGCATCGAACACCAGTTCGTCGTGCACCTGCATGACCATCAGGCTGCGCAAGCCTTCGGTGTCGAGCCAATCCTGCACGGCCACCATGGCCATCTTGATGAGATCGGCCGCCGTCCCCTGCACGGGCGCATTGATGGCGGCCCGTTCCGCGGCGGCCGCCCGCGCGCCCTTGGCCGAAAGCAGTTCGGGGAAGTGCAGGCGCCGGCCAAAAACGGTTTCCACCCGCCCCCGCTCATGGGCCTGGCGGCGGATGCGGTCCATATAGGCCGCCACGCCCGGGTAGCGCATGAAATAACGATCGATGTACGCTCGGGCAGCCGACCGCGTGATGCCCAGGTTGTTGGCCAAGCCGAACTCGCCCATGCCGTAAATCAGGCCGAAATTGATGGCCTTGGCTGCCCGTCTGTGCTCGGCATCGACGGCATCGAGCGCCAGCCCGAACACCTCGGCCGCCGTGGCCCTGTGGATGTCCAGCCCTTGCTCGAACGCCTTGCAGAGATTTTCGTCGCCCGACAGGTGCGCCATGACGCGCAGCTCGACCTGGGAGTAATCCGCCGATACGATGCAACCGCCCTGGCTGGCTACGAATGCGGCCCGCACGCGGCGGCCTTCGGGCGTGCGCACGGGGATATTCTGCAGGTTGGGGTCGGACGAAGCCAACCGCCCCGTCACCACCGCGGCCTGAGCATACCGGGTGTGCACCCGGCCCGTGCGCGCATCGACCATGCGCGGCAGCTTGTCGGTATACGTGGACTTCAGCTTGGCCAGGCCCCGGTATTCGAGCAACAACTTGGGTAGAGGATACCGGCCCGCCAATTGCGTAAGCACTTCTTCGTCGGTCGAAGGCGCGCCGCTGGCTGTTTTCCGTACCACGGGAATCTGCATCCGCTCGAACAGGATCTCACCCAGCTGCTTGGGCGAGTTGAGATTGAACGGCTGGCCCGCCAGCGCATGCGCCTGTGTCTCCAGCGCCAGCAGCTGCTGGCCCAGTTCGCGGCTCTGCGCGGCGAGCTCGTCGCCATCGATGGCCACGCCGTTGCGTTCGATGCGGGCCAGGACTTCGGATGTCTGCAGCTCGAGCGCATAGATACGTGACAGCCCGGCGTCTTCGGCCACCTGAGGGTACAGGGCCCGGTGCAGTCGCAAGGTGAAATCGGCGTCTTCGGCGGCGTACGGACCCGCCAGTTCCAGGGCGACTTCGTCGAACCCGATCTGGCGCGCGCCCTTGCCGCACAGGTCTTCGTAGCTGGTACCGGCCTGCCCGAGCCACTGGATGGAAAGATCCTGCAAATTGACCCGCCGGTTGGACTGCAGCACGTACGCCTGCAACATCGTGTCATGCTGAATCCCGCGTAAATCGAGCCCCGCGTTGGCGAACACGTGGGTATCGTACTTGGCATTGTGCAGCACCTTGGCGGCACCTGCGTCTTCGAGCCACGGGCGCAGCTGCTCGAGCACCCAGGCGGTGTCCAGCTGCTGGGCGACGCCGGGCCCCCGATGCGCCAGGGGCACATAGGCCGCGACACCCGGTGCGGTGGCCACCGAAAACCCCACGAGGCGAGCCGCCATGGGATCCAGGCTCGTGGTCTCGGTGTCTAGCGCAACCAGCGCCGCAGCGCGCAGCTTTTCCATCCAGGCCAGAAAATGTTCGCGATCCAGCACGAGCTCGTAGTGCACCCCATCCGGCGCCTCGGCCGTCTCTGCTTCGACCCGCCCATCCTGCTTGGGAATACGGGTGGGATCCCCGGTTTCCTCGCGCAGCCAGGACCGAAAGCCGTACTCTTCATAGAGGCGCACGAGTGTATCCCGGTCGGGCGCGCGCAGCTGCAGGGCCTGTGGCGCATGCTCGGGCGCCAGGGCGCAATCAAGGCGTACCGTCAGCAACTGACGGGTCAATGGAAACTGGCCCTGTGCGGCGCGCAGATTTTGCCCTGCGACCCCCTTGATCTCGTCTGCGTGGGCGAGCAGCGCATCGAGGCTGCCATAGGTACCCAGCCATCGGGCGGCCGTTTTGGGCCCGACCTTGTCGACGCCGGGGATATTGTCGACCGCATCGCCAGTGAGCATGAGATAATCGACGATGCGCTCCGGTGGTACGCCAAAACGCTGAACAACCCCGTCCTTGTCCTGGTGTTCGCCAGTCATGGTATTCACCAGCTCGACCTGGTCATTCACCAGTTGCGCCAGATCCTTGTCGCCCGTCGAGATAATGGTATAAAACCCATTTTCGCGGGCCTGACGCGCCAGGGTGCCAATGACGTCATCGGCTTCGACGCCGTCTTGCACGATCACCGTCCAGCCCATGGCGGCCGCAGCCTGGTGAATGGCCGCCAGCTGGAGCCGCAGGTCGTCGGGCATGGACGGCCGCTGGGCCTTGTAATCGGGGTATAGTTCGTCTCGAAACGACCCGCCTGCCGCATCGAACACGCAGGCGCCATGGGTGGCAACCCCATCGTAGTCGTGCTGCAGGCGACGCAGCATGGACATGACCCCATACAGGGCACCCGTCGGTTCGCCCCGGGCATTGCGCAGATCGGGCATGGCATGATAAGCGCGGTACAGGTAACTGGACCCATCCACGAGCAGCAGAGTTTTTTTCATGATCAATACAAAACGGGTCTCGGCCGAAGAACAAATCCCCACAATTATTGCAGAGATGCAGACTGCAGCTGCCGCATTTCGAAAAATCGGCATGGGCGTCAGTGTGTTTGGCAGCGCCCGGATCGCGCGCAGCCACCCCTTTTACGCCCTCGGGCAGGAAGTCGGCCGCCGGGTGGCCGAACTGGGTCTGCCCGTCATTGCCGGTGGCGGACCAGGCCTCATGGAAGCGGCCAACCGCGGCGCATACGAGGCGGGCGGACGCAGTGTCGGGCTGAATATCCGTCTGCCACGTGAAACCACGGACAATCCCTACCAGACCGACAGCTTGCATTTCGAGTATTTCACCTCGCGCAAGTCGGCATTTTTCATGCACAGTCTCGCCTACGTGGTGCTGCCGGGCGGGTTTGGCACGCTGGATGAGCTCTTCGAGGCCATCACCCTCATCCAAACCCTGAAACAGCCGCCTGCCCCCATCATCCTGGTCGGCACCACATTCTGGGCCGGGCTGATGGACTGGATCCGCGCGCAGCTGCTGGCCCATCGCATGATCGGCCCGTTCGACCTGGACCGCCTGACCCTCACCGACGATGTCGAGGACATCGTGCGCCTGATCCAGGAAGCCATACAGATCCAACCCGGCCGGGAACCCGCCCTGCCCGGGTGATGGCAGGGTAATGCTTGATACCCCCTGGCAGAGTACTGGGGTAAGATCACGCCTTGTTCCAACATGCACCGGGCTGTCGGCGCCCTGGTCAACAGCCCGAGGAGATCCCAATGAAATTCGTGTTGTCCGGCACCTGCCTGTTTTTTGCGACCACGCTGCTGGCCGGCGCCAGCCTTGCCGCCAATCCGCCCGAACTCAAGATCGCCACCGAAGCCGGCTACGCGCCGTTCGAATACCGCAATCCCAACGGGCAGCTCGAAGGCTTCGACATCGACATCGGCAATGAACTCTGCCACCGCATGGCGCGCCAATGCGTCTGGATCGACCAATCCTTCGACAGCCTGATCCCTGGCCTGCAGGCACGCAAGTTCGACCTCGCAAACTCCACCATGACGGCCACCCAGGCGCGCAAGAAAGTCATCGATTTCACCACCCCGCTGTACATCGTGCCGGTCAAACTCATGATCCCCAAAGGCAGTGGGCTGCAACCCACTGCCGAATCGCTCAAGGGCAAGCGGGTGGGCGTCCAGCAAGGCACTACCATGGAATCCTATGCAAACGAAGAATGGGCGCCCAAAGGGGTGACAGTGGTCTCTTACCCCAGCTACACCAATGCCTTTGTGGACGTCGCGGCCGGGCGCCTGGACGCCACCTTCCAGGAAGCGCCCACCGCGGTGGATGGTTTCCTGAGCAAGCCCGAAGGCGCTCACTACGAGCTCTCGCCCATGCTGCTCGAGGACGTGGCCATTTTCAATGAACCCATCGCCATGGGCATACGCAAGGGGCACCCGCTCAAGCCGGAAATCGATGCCGCCCTGCAGGCCATGCTGGCCGACGGCACCATTCAGAACTTCGCCAAGAAATACTTCCCGGAAAGGGGCATACAGTTTCCCGCGCCTTGATCCGGCATGTTCCTGGACGGCTATGGCCCATTGCTTCTGGCGGGGACGTGGGTCACGGTCCAGCTTGCCCTGCTGTCACTGGCGGTCGCCGTTGCGCTGGGCCTGCTGGGTGCATGGGCCAAGCTGTCGCACTCGACGGCTGGCCGCCTGGCGGCCACGGCCTATACCACGCTGATCCGCGGCGTACCTGACCTGGTGCTGATGCTGCTGATCTTCTTCAGCATGCAGATCTACCTGAACGACATCACCGACCTGCTCGAACTCGAGCCGATCGACATCGATCCCTTTACCGCGGGGGTGCTCACGCTGGGCTTCATCTACGGCGCCTATTTCGCCGAAACATTTCGCGGCGCCTTCATGGCAGTGCCCCATGGCCAGCTCGAGTCGGCTCGGGCCTATGGCCTGCGCGAACGCCAGATCTTCTGGCGGATCCTTTTCCCACAGATGATGCGCCATGCCTTGCCTGGAATCGGCAACAATTGGCAAGTCCTGCTCAAGTCCACGGCGCTCGTGTCGCTGATCGGGCTGACCGATCTGGTCAAGGTGGCGCAAGACGCGGGCAACGTTACCTTCAGGGTATTTTTGTTCATTTCGCTCACCGGGCTGATCTACCTGCTGCTCACCACGGTGTCCAACGGGATCCTGTACTGGCTCGACAGACGCTACAACGTGGGGGTGCGTCAGCTGACACTATGATCGACGTACTCGAACAATTCTGGCGGGCCTACCTGTTCGAAAATCACGGGCAGTTCTCAGGGGCGGCCGTCACACTGTGGCTCCTGGTCCTGGCGATCTCCATGGGCTTCGTCCTGTCGCTGTTCATGGCCGTGGGCCGGATCTCGCCGCGGCGCTGGATCGCCTGGCCCCTGTGGGCTTTCAGCTACGTGTTCAGGGGCACACCGCTCTACGTACAGATCCTGTTCATTTACGCGGGCATCTACAGCCTGGATTTCATCAAGGGCACCGCCCCACTGGCCGCGTTCTTCCAAAGCGGCTTCAACTGCCTGGTCCTGGCCCTCACCCTCAATACCACGGCCTACACCATGGAGATCTTTGCCGGCGCGATTCGTGCCACGCCGGCGGGCGAAATCGAGGCCGCGCGGGCCTTCGGCATGAGCCGCTTCGACCAATACCGCTGCGTGATTCTGCCCTCGGCCCTGCGCCGCGCCCTGCCTGCTTACAGCAATGAAGTCATATTCACGCTGCATGCCACCTCGCTTGCATTCACCGCCACGGTGCCGGATATTCTCAAGGTCGCCCGCGACGCCAATTCGGCCACCTACCAGACATTCGCGGCCTACGGGATCGCCGCCCTGCTCTACCTGATCCTGTCCTTTACACTGATTGGTCTGTTTCGCCGGTTTGAACGTCGTACCCTGGCTTATCTGGGCCATCAACGCTAAGCCCTATGTCCAAACTCGAAGTCCTCAACATCTACAAGCGCTACGGCACCAACGAAGTGCTCAAGGGGGTCTCCCTGACCGCCAACAGCGGGGATGTGATCTGCATCCTGGGCTCCAGCGGCTCCGGCAAGTCTACTTTTCTGCGCTGCATCAATTTCCTGGAAAAACCAGACCAGGGTTCGGTCTCGCTCAACGGCGAAACCCTGAAGATCCGGCACGACAGGCAAGGCCAGCCACACGCCGCCGACCTGGACCAACTACGGCGCATGCGCTCGAAGCTGGCCATGGTCTTTCAGCACTTCAACCTGTGGGCCCACATGAACGTGCTGGGCAATGTGACCGAAGCACCCGTCCAGGTGCTCAAGCTGGGGCGCGCCGAAGCGCTCGAGCGCGCCCGGCACTACCTCGCCAAAGTGGGGCTGGCCCCAAGCGTCGAGACGCAATATCCGTCCTCGCTGTCGGGGGGCCAGCAGCAGCGGGTGGCGATCGCCCGTGCGCTCGCCATGGAACCCGAGGTGATGCTGTTCGATGAACCCACTTCGGCTCTGGATCCCGAGCTGGTCGGAGAAGTGCTCAAGGTCATGCAAAAGCTGGCCGAAGAAGGCCGCACCATGCTGGTGGTCACCCACGAAATGGGTTTTGCGCGCAATCTTGCATCGCAGGTGATGTTTCTGCACCAGGGCATTGCCGAAGAAGTCGGCCCCCCGGACCAGATATTCGATCACCCGAAAAGCCCACGCCTGCAGCAGTTTCTGTCCGGCCACCTGAAATAGCCCATCGACGCACGCGGGCCACGCCACGCAAATGACCGCTCATCCGGAGATCGGCCTGCCGCGCCCGGGCCGGTGCGCTCAGGCGGACTCGCGCTGGCTGCGGCGCCGTTCGTGCTCTTTCAGGAAACGCTTGCGCAGACGGATGGATTTTGGAGTGACCTCGACCAGCTCGTCATCGGCGATGAACTCGACGGCATACTCGAGATTGAGTTCGATCGGCGGCACCAGGTCGATATGCTCGTCTTTACCCGATGCGCGGATGTTGGTGAGCTTCTTTTCCTTGATCGGATTGACCACCAGGTCATTGTCGCGCGAGTGGATGCCGATGATCATGCCCTCGTACACAGGCTCCTGGGGCGAGACGAACATGCGGCCGCGTTCCTGCAGCTTCCACAAGGCATAGGCCACGGCCACCCCGTCTTCCTGGCTGATCAGCACGCCATTGCGCCGCTCACCGACCGAGCCTTCGCGGACCGGATCATAGCCATCGAAAATATGGCTCATCAGCCCCGTGCCCCGGGTGAGGGTCATGAATTCGCCCTGGAACCCGATCAGGCCACGGGCCGGGATACGATATTCCAGGCGCGTACGGCCCCTGCCATCCGCCTGCATGTCCTGCAGTTCACCGCGCCGGCGACCCAGCTCTTCCATGATCCCGCCCTGATGCGCATCCTCGACGTCCACGGTCAGGTGTTCCCAGGGCTCGCAGCGTACGCCGTCGATCTCTTTGAACAGCACCCGCGGGCGGGACACGGCCAATTCATAGCCTTCACGCCGCATGTTCTCGAGGAGAATGGTCAGATGCAGCTCGCCACGCCCACAGACTTCGAACACCGTGTCATCGGGCGTATCGTTCACCCGCAGCGCGACATTCGATTTCAGCTCTCGATCCAGGCGTTCGCGCAGTTGGCGGCTAGTCACGAATTTCCCCTCGCGGCCCGCCAGGGGCGACGTATTGACCATGAAGTTCATGGTCAGCGTGGGCTCGTCGATGTGCAGCATCGGCAGTGCTTCGGGCTGGGCGGGATCCATCAGGGTGCAACCGATGCCGATGTCATCGATCCCGTTGATCAGCACGATATCACCCGCCTGGGCCTCGTCCACCTGTACCCGCTCCAGGCCCTTGAATTTCAGAACCTGGTTCACCCGGCCGCGCAAAATTTCGGGGTCGTCCGGCCCGAACTGCACCAGCACCTCCTGCCCCGCATGCAAACGCCCGCGGTTGATCCGCCCTACCCCGATCTTGCCCACATAGCTGCTGTAGTCCAGCGAGATGATCTGCATTTGCAGCGGCCCGTCGGTGTCGTCATCGCGCTGCGGCACGTACTCGAGGATGGCATCGAACAGCGGGCGCATGTCGCCGGCACGCACGTCCGGGTTCAGGCCGGCATAGCCCGCAAGCCCCGAGGCGTAGATGATGGGGAAGTCGAGCTGCTCTTCGGTCGCCCCGAGCTTGTCGAAGAGATCGAACGTGGCGTTGACCACGTAATCAGGCCGGGCGCCGTGCCGATCCACCTTGTTGACCACGACAATCGGCTTGAGACCCAGTGCCAGGGCTTTGCGAGTCACGAAGCGGGTCTGCGGCATGGGGCCTTCGACCGCATCCACCAGCAGCAGCACCCCGTCGACCATGGACAACACGCGTTCGACCTCGCCCCCGAAGTCGGCATGACCCGGTGTGTCGATGATGTTGATGTGCGTGCCTTCATATTCGACTGCGCAGTTCTTGGCCAGAATGGTGATACCGCGTTCGCGCTCGATGTCGCCCGAGTCCATCACCCGTTCGGATACCTGCTGATTGTCGCGGAAAGTGCCGGACTGGCGCAGAAGCTGATCGACCAGCGTGGTCTTGCCATGGTCCACGTGCGCGATGATCGCCACGTTGCGTAAAGCTCGTTTCATGAAGATTCTCTGTTGACTATCTGGGCCGGCACCAGCGCAGCCGGCAGGGCATGCAGCGGGATCAGAACGGAGGCAGGCTGCGCCATGGCCTGCAGGGCGTCCAGGGTCACGGCCTGTTCAATTGAAAATGGCCCGACCCGCGTACGCCGCAATGCGGACAGGTGCGCCAGGCATCCCAGACGGCGGCCGATGTCCTGTGCCAGGGTGCGTACATACGTACCCTTGCTGCACAGCACCCGAATGCGGGCCTGCGTTCCAGTACACGCAAGCAGTTCGAGTGCGTGGATGGTGATGGGCCGGGGTGCGCGCTCGAGCACCACCCCTTGGCGGGCATATTCATACAAGGGCCTGCCATCGCGCTTGAGCGCTGAAATCATGGGGGGCACCTGCTCGATCGACCCGCGAAATTCAGCCAATACCGCCTCCAGGCCCGCGGCCTGCACGTCGACGGTTCCCGGCTCGGCGCGGGCGACGACATGCCCGGTGAGATCGCCGCTGTCGGTCTCCTCGCCAAATGCCAGGGTGGCCTCATATTCCTTGTCGGCCTCGAGCATCGCCGCCGAGATCTTGGTGGCCCGGCCCAGGCAACATACCAGCAGGCCCGTGGCGAATGGGTCCAACGTGCCGGTATGACCGGCCTTGCGGGCGTCCAGCACCCGTTTGGCCCGCTGCAGGGCCTGGTTGCTGGACAGGCCCGCAGGTTTGTCCAGCAACAGTACGCCATCGAGCAACTGCCCGCGTCGGCTCGCCATATGTGTGATCCGTCTAGAAGTCTGTGACGCGCCCTCAGGGTTCTGCGTCGGGGTCCGTAAGCCCGGGGCCGGGGGCGGCCCCGTCCGGAGGGCGATTGGCCTGATCGATGAGCTGGTTCAACGCCAGCCCCCGGGCAAGCTGCACGTCGTGCATGAAGCGCAGCGTGGGCACCGTATGAATGTGAAGCAGCTTGAAGAGCTGCGAATGCAGCCAGCCCGCTTTTTCATTGAGCACCCGCGCCGCGTCGTCGGGTTCGGCGCCCAGCACGGTGAAATACACTTTGGCATGCGCGTAATCGGCAGACAGATCGACCCCTGTGAGGGTGATCAGCCCCGCCTGCGCAACCCCGATCTCGCGCTGGATCAGGCCAGCCAGATCCTTTTGGATCTGGTCGGCCAACCGCGTATTGCGATCGGGCTTGGAGGAAGATTTATGACGACCCATGGCCTGTGCCGCACTCAGAGCGTGCGGGCAACCTCTTTGATTTCAAACACTTCGAGCTGGTCACCCACCTGGATGTCATTGTTGCCCTTGAGCGTGATCCCGCAGTCGAAGCCGGCCTTGACCTCTTTCACGTCATCCTTGAAGCGCCGCAGGGAATCGAGCGAACCGGTCCACTGGACCACGTGGTTGCGCAACAGGCGCACCTGCGAATCGCGCCGCACCAGGCCCTCGAGTACCATGCAGCCAGCGATATTGCCCACCCGCGATACCGTGAAGATTTCGCGGATTTCGACCAGGCCGATGACCTCTTCGCGCTTTTCGGGCGCCAACATGCCCGAGAGCGCATTGCGCACATCGTCGATCGCATCGTAGATGATGTTGTAGTAGCGCAGGTCGATGTCGTTGGCCTCGGCCACTTTCTTGGCCTGTGCATCAGCCCGCACGTTGAAGCCGATGATCACCGCGTTCGAGGCAATCGCCAGGTTCACATCGCTTTCCGAAATCCCCCCGACCGCAGCGTGCACCACCTGCACCCGGACCTCGTCGGTGGAGAGCTTGAGCAGCGACTGCACCAACGCCTCTTGCGACCCCTGAACATCCGTCTTGACGATGAGCGCCAGCGTGCTGACCCCTTCGCCGAGGCTGTCGAACATGGACTCGAGCTTGGCAGCCTGCTGACGCGCCAGCTTGACGTCGCGGAATTTTCCCTGGCGGAACAGCGCGATCTCGCGGGCCTTGCGCTCGTCGGCCAGAGCGATGAGTTCGTCGCCGGCTGCCGGGACCTCGGTGAGCCCCTGGATTTCGACCGGCGTGGACGGACCAGCCGACTGGACCGGCTTGCCGGTGTCGTTGAGCATGGCGCGCACGCGCCCATGGGCCACGCCGGCCAGAACAGCATCACCGCGATGCAGCGTACCGCTCTGGACCAGAATGGTGGCCACCGGGCCACGGCCCTTGTCGAGCCTCGCTTCGATCACGATCCCCTTGGCCGGCGCATCGACCGGCGCTTTGAGTTCGAGAATTTCGGCCTGCAGCAACACGTTCTCGAGCAGATCGTCGATCCCCTGCCCGGTTTTGGCCGACACGGGTATGAATGGCACGTCGCCGCCGTACTCTTCGGGCACGACCTCTTCGGCGACCAGTTCTTGCTTGACCCGTTCAGGGTTGGCTTCGGGCTTGTCGATCTTGTTGATCGCCACCACCAGCGGCACGTTGGCGGCCTTGGCATGGTGAATGGCTTCTTTGGTTTGCGGCATCACGCCGTCATCGGCCGCGACCACCAGGATGACGATGTCCGTGGCCTGTGCGCCGCGTGCCCGCATGGCTGTAAAGGCTTCGTGACCGGGAGTATCCAGAAAGGCCACCTCGCCGCGGTCGGTCTTGACGTTGTAGGCGCCGATATGCTGGGTAATGCCTCCCGCCTCGCCCGTCGCCACCTTGGTGCGGCGAATGTAGTCGAGCAGGGACGTCTTGCCGTGATCCACGTGGCCCATGACCGTCACCACCGGCGCGCGCGGCAGCGACTCGACCTCGGTGACGTCGGTATCGGCCAGGAACGCTTCGGGGTCATCGAGCTTGGCCGCAATGGCCGTATGCCCAAGTTCTTCGACGACGATCATCGCCGTTTCCTGGTCGAGGATCTGGTTGATGGTGACCATCTGGCCCAGTTTCATGAGCTGCTTGATGACCTCGGCCGCCTTGACCGAAATCTTGTGGGCGAGGTCTGCCACCGAGATGGTCTCGGGCACATGGACTTCGCGGGCGATGAATTCGGCGGCCACGGGCTCGTGGAACTCGACCTGGCGCCGCCCGCCCCGTCCGCGACCGCTCTTGCCGCCCCGCCCGGGCTTGCTGCTCGAGCGCCAGGCCTCGCGGCCGGACCCGGCGGACAAGGTGTCCGCCTTGGACGGCTTCTTGCGGCCTTCGCTGGACCAGCTGGAAGAGACGTCGGCCGTCTTGATGACCTTCTTGCCGTCTGCTTCTTTTCGGGGCGAGCCCTTGGTTCCTGCGGCCTTATGGGATGCCGGGGTTTCTTCCGGTTCGGGCGCGCGCAATACCTTGCGCGGTTGACGCATCATTTCGCGCAACGCAGCCGCCTCGGCCTCGGCCGCCCGGCGGGCACGTTCACGCTCGGGTTCGGCCGGCGCCCTGCGCGCCTTGCCGGGTGTGGCAGCGCCCGCGGACGACGGCGCAGCATCGGCCTTTTGGCCGGCTGACGACGGTTCGGCGGACGGTGATTCGTGCCGGGCGGCACCCGTTTGCTCGGCGGCCACCGGTGCGGGGCTCGCGGCCTGACTGGCGGCGGCGTCATCCCCCTGGCGGGACCCGTCGGCCGCCTCTTCGGCCTTGACCGCGGTACCGGCGGCATCCTGGGCCGCCCCCCCGGCGACCGATTGATCGGCGGGGGTTTCGACTGCCGCGGCCCCGTGTTCGGGCTGCTCGACAGCAGCAGCCCCCGTATCGGGCGCCGGCGCGGCCGGCTCGGCCGCTGCTGTGTGGGACGGGGCTGCGGCATCGGCCGGATCCGTCGCTACCTGGGCCGTTGCAGCCGCGCCTTGCGCCAGACTGGATACGTCGGATCCGGCCGAAGGGATCGCGGCCTCGGGCGCCGAGGGCGCGCTGGAGGAGTCGGGCGCATCCACCCGAACGCCCTGCACCGGCGCCGGCGTTTCTGGCTGGGCTGCGGCCGCCTGTGCGGCAGCCGCAGCCGCCTCGGCGCGCGCGGCTTCGAGCAGTTCGCTGCGATCCCGCTTGACCAGGACCCGCTTCTTGCGCACCTCGACCTGTATGGTCCGGGAACGACCCGAGCTGTCGGCCTGATGAATTTCGGATGTTTTGCGACGCGTGAGCACGACTTTCTTGCCGGAGCCCGAACCATGCGAGCGCCGCAGGGATTCGAGCAAGGCACTTTTATCTGCTTCGGTCACCTCGGCGTTCACTGAAGCCAACTCGACACCGGCCGTGCGGAAGTGATCCAGCAGGACGGGGGCGGGCATATTCAGTTCTTCAGCGAGTTGGGCGACGGTGTTACTCGACATTCGGCTCTCTCTTTGACTACGTTGATGGGCGTATCCGGGTGATGCATGAAGGCTCAGCCTTCTTCATCCTCGAACCAATGCGCCCGCGCCTGCATGATCATGTCGCTGGCGGTGTCTTCCGGCAGCCCCGTGAGCTCGGCCAGCTCGTCGGTCGCCAGTTCGGCCAGATCATCCAGGCTGGTAATGTTGTTTTCGGCCAGGCGGGCCACAATGGCCCCATCCATGCCCTTGATCTCGAGCAGGTCGCGCGCCGTCTGCACGCGCTCTTCCTGGGCAATGGCCTCGGTGAGCAGTGCATTGCGGGCGCGCGCACGCAGCTCGTTGACTGTTTCTTCGTCGAACGCCTCGATTTCGAGGAGCTCTTGCAAGGGCACGTAGGCGACCTCTTCGAGGCCGGTGAACCCTTCATCGATCAGGATATCGGCAATTTCCTCGTCGACGTCGAGCCGGGTGACGAACGCATGGCGCAACTCGGCGCGCTCGGTCTCCTGGCGGTCGCGGCTTTCCTCGGGGGTCATGATGTTGATCTGCCAACCGGTGAGCTCGGAGGCCAGGCGCACGTTCTGGCCGCGAGCGCCAATGGCCTTGGGCAGGTTCTCTTCGTCGACCACGACATCCATGGCGTGACGCTCTTCATCGACCAGAATGGACTCGACGTGAGCGGGCGCCAAGGCCCCGATCACGAATTCGGCAGGCGCATCGGCCCACAGCACGATGTCGACCTGTTCGCCGCCGAGCTCGTTGCGTACGGCCGTTACCCGTGAACCCCGCATGCCCACGCAAGTACCGATGGGGTCGATACGCTTGTCGTAGGCCACCACCGCAATCTTGGCACGGATGCCCGGATCGCGGGCAGCCGCCTTGATTTCAAGCAGACCCTGTTCGATTTCCGGTACTTCGTTTTCGAACAGCTCGCGGATGAAATCAGGCGAGGTCCGCGACAAGATGACCTGCTGGCCACGCGCCGCATGATCCACCCGCAGGACATACGCACGAATGCGATCACCCGCGCGGATGTTTTCTTTGGGAATCATTTCGGTGCGCGGCAACCGGGCTTCGACCTTGCCGATCTCGAGGATCGCATCGCCTTTGTCCATGCGCTTGACCATGCCCGACACGATGCTCTCGCCCCGGTCGAGGAAGTCATTGAGCAGCTGTTCGCGCTCGGCGTCGCGGATTTTCTGGAGTATTGCCTGCTTTGCGGCCTGGGCCCCGATACGGCCGAATTCGACGGGCTCGAGCGGCTCTTCGATGTATTCGCCGATTTCAATGCCGGGAACGATATCCTGGGCATCCGTGAAGAGCTCCTGCGACTGCGGCTCTTGCAGGCCGGCCTCGTCGGGGACCACGAGCCAGCGCCGGAAGCCTTCGTGTTCGCCGGTTTGCCGATCGACAGCCACGCGAATGTCGACGTCTTCCTTGAAGCGTTTTTTCATGGCTGAAGCCAGTGCGCTTTCGAGCGCACCAAAAACCACCTCGCGCTCGACGTTTTTTTCGCGCGCCAAGGCGTCAACCAATAGCAGAATTTCGCGGCTCATCGCTTCTTACCCTTGAAATCGAGAATCGGGTCCAGCCTGGCCCTATCCACATCGTCACATGAAAACGGCAGTACCCGCTGCTGGCCGGCATCATCCTGCCAGTGCAGACTGAACGTGGCCGGATCTTCGGACTCGAGATGCAACAGACCCACGAACGTCTTGCGCGATTCGACCGGTTCGTGCAGGCGCAGCTCGATGCGCTGACCTGCGAAACGGATGAAATCCGCTGGCCGCCGCAATGGCCGATCAACCCCCGGCGAACTGACTTCTAGACGCTTGTAGTCGACGCCTTCGACTTCGAAGACATGCGACAGCTGGCGCGACACCTGCTCGCAATCTTCGATTCGCACCCCTTGGGGGCGATCGATGATCACACGCAAAACCCCCAGGGGCGCGCGCTCTACGTCGACCAGTTCGACATCGAAACCCAACAGGGCCTGCCGGGTTACCGTGAGAATATCTGCCATGAAATCCAAAAAAAAGGGGCTGTCCGGCAGCCCTCTGTTTGCCCGTACACGACCAGGCGAATTCAGGTACTTTCGGGTTGCCCCGAATCCACAACACAAAGTGCTGTAAAGCCTTGCATTGTAACATCATTTGGGTGCCGCCATACACCGCTTTCATGTATTTATCGAGCGGGCCCTGTGCGCCAAAGCTGGGATTCATGTGCGTGCGCCCCGCGTGGCTGATGTTCGCCGCGCGGGCTCGGCGTGCGGCGGGCTGGCTTGCCCTTGGCGATGCCTGCCGGCTGGGTCGCCCCCGCTGCCTTGCCGGGCCGCCCCGATTTGCCCTGCCGGGCGGGTTTCGCACCGGGCTTGCCCCCCCCCGCCGGCTTTTTCGCGCCGGTCGGGGCCCCGCCGGCTTCAGCCCCTGCAGGACCCTTGGCCGCCTGCCTGGACTTGTGTCGGGGCGGCTTCTTGCCTTGTTCGGGATGCCCATTGGCCAAGCCGCCGCTGATCAGCAGCCCGGGGCCGAAAGGATCCACGGCCTGCCTGCGCCCGCCCGACACTTTGCCACGGCGGTTGATCCGCGCACCATTTTGGCCATTTTGTGCCACAGTCCCAAACCCCGGCGGCAACGCACTGGCATGCGACAGGGGCTGGCGCTCTTGGGCGGCATCGTCTGCGGACCCAGCCCCGAGCAGGCCCAGCTGGACCATCAGCGCACCGACGAGATTCTGGTCGAGCTCCTCCCAGCGCCCCCGACGCAGCTGCACCGGCAGGACGACATCGCCGAAACGCGTACGGATCAGGCGGCTGACGACCACCCCGACACCCTCGAAGAGACGCCTGACCTCGCGATTGCGGCCTTCTCCCAAGGTGACCCGGTACCACCGGTTGCTGCCTTCGCCACCCAGATATTCGAGTGTGTCGAAACGCGCCGGGCCGTCGCCCAATTCGATACCTTCGAGCAATTGACGCTGCTTTTCGGCATCGAGCTCGCCCAGCACCCGGACGGCGTATTCGCGCTCGGCCCCATAGCGCGGATGCGCGAGCCGATTGGCGAGGTCGCCCGACGTGGTGAAGATCAGCAGGCCCTCGGTGTTGAGATCGAGCCGCCCGACCGACAGCCACTTGGCGCCCCGCACACGCGGCAAACGCGCAAAGACGGTCGCCCGCCCTTCGGGATCATCGTGGCTGACGATCTCGCCGGCCGGCTTGTGATAGATCACCACCCGGGGCAGCTTCCCGGCCTTTGGACGCGAAATCAGGCGGCCATTGACGCGCACCTTGTCGTCCGGACCGATGCGCTGGCCGACATGGGCCGGCTCGCCGTTCACCGAGACCCGCCCCGCCACGATCAGATCTTCCATGTCGCGACGCGACCCCACCCCCGCATCCGCCAGCACCTTGTGCAGTTTCGGGCGCAGGACGTCGTGCTCGAGATACGAGCCCAACCGATGTTCGATCGACTCGGCCCGCCCCAGATAGGACAGCGCCTGATCCGCCTCTGCGGCGGTACCCGGATCGATGTCGGGGGCAGACTCGGCCATCCTTTCGGGCGCGTCTGCGCGGCGCCGCCGGTATGGGCTACGCAGTTTGCGCCCATGTGGACGCCCTTTGCCCGCTCGTTCGGCCGTGCCGGACTGTTCCGCATGGGCCTGGGCGGCGGGCTGGACGGCTTCGAGATCTGCTGTCATGAGGCTGTGTGACTCCTAAACCAATTTTTCCTGTGGCCCATAGGGGCCTGTTTCATCGAGAAATAATGCATCGACCTGGGCTGACTGCTGGGGATCGAGCGCCGGTAATTCATCGAGCGCCCGCAACCCGAGATCATCCAGAAAACGACGCGTCGTTCCCCATAGAGCGGGTCTGCCCGGCGCATCCCGGTATCCCAGCGTTTCGACCCAGCCACGATCTTCGAGGGTGCGCATGATCTGGCTGGATACCGTCACCCCGCGAATTTCTTCGATATCGCCACGAGTGACAGGCTGGCGCCACGCAATGATGGCCAGTGTCTCGAGGACGGCACGAGAATAACGCGTTGGTTTTTCGGGGCTCAGGCGCCCCAGGTAAGGCTGCATGTCGGGACGGCTCTGAAAGCGCCACCCGCCCGCTACCTGAACCAGCTGCAAGCCCCTGTCTTGCCAATCTAGCTGCAGCACGGCCAAGTGACGACGGACGTCGTCCCCGGAAATCTGGTCTTCGAAAAGTTTGCGCAGAATGCCAACCGCCAAGGGTTCTTCTGCACACAACAAGGCGGTTTCAAGTATACGCAGGATTTCCGCTTCAGTCATTGTAACTTGAACTCAAAAGGTTTGCTTGCAGTATTTTCCCAGACTTGCTATAGTTTCGTCTTCAGCCGCGGGGTGGAGCAGTTTGGTAGCTCGTCGGGCTCATAACCCGAAGGTCATAGGTTCAAATCCTATCCCCGCAACCAGATAAAGCCAGGGGCTTGCCAGTATTTGGCAAGCCCCTGTGCCATTTGGGCCTTTCAGCGGCGCAGCGGCATGCGCTGACGGCCATCGGCATCGAAGTTGGATGGCTCCAGCCACGCCACGAAGCGCGCCCGGATCGCAGGCCATTCGGTGTCTGTGATCGAATACCAGGCCGTATCGCGGTTCTCGCCCTTGACGACCATATGCTGGCGGAAAACGCCCTCGGGCGTGAAACCGAAGCGCAACGCCGCGCGCCGTGATGCCTGATTCTGGGCATTGCATCGCCATTGCCATCGGCGATAGGCCAGCGTCGTCATCATGTGGTCTGCCAACAGGAAAAACGCTTCCGTTGCCACCCGGCTGCGGGCGATGCGCGGCCCCCAGAGAATGTGCCCGATCTCGGCAGTGCCGTATTGCGGCACGATGTCCATCAGGCCCTGCCTGCCTTCGGCACGCCCCGTGGCCTTGTCGACCACCGCAAAAAACAGGGGATCCGCTGATTGGGCACTGGGGATCAGCCACGCGTCGAAACCCGCCCGGGACGAGGGAATCGGGTCTGCGATGTAGCGGTGCAGCCGCTCTGCTTCGGGCCCGCTGATGGCTTGATAAAGCGCATCGCCGTGACGCATCGGATCGAGCGGTTCGAGCCGACACCAGTGCCCTTCGTGGGCACGGCGAACGGGTTCGGGCCAGGCAACGGGAAATTCGGGACGGGTCATGAAAACAGGCTCCCAGCCGATGACAGTGTGCCGCATCCAATCGTGCCGATCGACACGCCTGCCGTCATGGGGGCGGTCCGGGGCGGATCCGACCCCGCCCATTTTGCCCGACAGCCATGCCACTATGCAAGTGAACGTTTCAGATGCCGCAAAGCGCGCGATGGTGAAACGGCCTTTCAGCCCAAAGACTTGACGACGTCTTCGGTGATTTCAAGCGTCAGGTCGATATCCTCTTTGGTGTGCGCAAACGAGATGCTGCCTTGCTTGCAGGGCGTTGGAAACTGCAGAATCCCCTTTTCCACCAGGGCCTTTCTGTACTTGAGATCTTTGTCGTTGTCGTTGTGCAGGACGATGTCCTGCCAGCCTTCTGGCGCATGGTCCATGAAATACACGCAAAATGCCGAACCCTGGCGCACCAGCGTGGTCGGATAGGACTGGCGGCTGAATATCGTATTCAGGCCGTCTTCGATATGTTGGCCAAGGCGCTCGAGGTGACCGTAGATTTCGTCGCCGCGCTCGTTGAGCTTGCGAATGACGGCCATGCTTGCCGCTACGGGGATGGGATGCGCATTATAGGTACCGGCAATCAAGACTTTTTTTGCTGGATCCGGGTGGTTGAAATACTGCATGATCTCGCGTTTGCCGCCAATGACTGCCATCGGATACCCGTTGGCCACGGCCTTGCCGAAGGTGGACAGGTCGGGCGTGACGCCGCAGAGGCCCTGATATCCGGCCAGGGCGTAACGAAAGCCGGTCTTGACCTCGTCAAAGATGAGTATCGTGCCGTATTCGTCGCACAGCGCACGCAATTGCTGCAGATACCCGTCCCGAGGCTTCACGATGCCAATGTTCTGCAGGATCGGTTCGAGGATGACCGCTGCGATGTCCCGGCGGGACAGTACCTTCTCGACCGCCTCGAGATCATTGAACTCGACCACGTGGGTAAGCGCATCCTGGAATTTCGGGATCCCGGCGGTGATTGGATGCTTGGCGTATTCCGTCCCCCTGACATGGTTGCGGACTTCGTCGTTGACGTCCATCAGGTTGTAGGCCACCGAATCCGACCAGCCGTTATAGCCACCCTGCATCACCAGGATCCGCTCGCGGCCCGTGGCGGCACGCGCCAGGCGAATTGCATAGGCATCGGCCTCCGAACCGGTGTTGGTGATCTGTACCTGCGCCATGGACGGCACCGCCTCGACCAGCATGCGCGCGATCTCGCCTTCCCAGGGGGTCGTGCCAGCCCCCATGAGGGACTGCTTGTCCAGAATGCTGCCGACCACCGCCTTTTCGACATCGGGATCATGGTGGCCAAGAAGATAAGGCCCGAACGCAGCGTGATAGTCGATGTAGCGGCGCCCTTCGTCGTCCCACATGTAGGCCCCTTCGGCCCGAACGAACTTTCTCATGGGGGAAATCACCCGATTCAAAGACATCGCGCCACCGGGGATGTACGTTGAATAATCCAAAACGCTGTTTTCAGCCATGCTCATATTGATTTTCCTGGATTGAACAAACACCGAAGCGCATGCCTCATTCATGCGCTTGGCCATCAGGCCAGCGGTGGCCCGGATGCTCCGAACACCCTGGCCGACCCTGCCATCGGCTGGCGTGCCTGGCCTCGTCGCTGACGGTCGTCTCTGACGGCGCTCGCCGCTCATCATAGCAGTTGATGATAGTTGTCAGACAAATACCCGCTTGGAACACGCTTTGCACTTTCCCAATCTCCGATATACTTAGGGGTTTATACTGATACATCATGCCCTTCATCACCCAGCTGCGTCTTTCACCAGGCGACAGACGGCATCTGCTGCTGGCTGCATCCATTGTGCTGGTCGGCATGTTTGCTTTCATTCAGGTCTACTCGGTCCAGTCCATCTTGCCCGAGATCCGGACCGACCTGCATGCGACGGTGGTCGAAGTCGGCCAGGCCGTGGGCATCACCATCCTGGCCATCGCCTTGACCGCGCCATTTGCGGGTATCGTGTCCGATGCCCTGGGGCGCAAGTGGCTGATCGTCGGCTCGGTGCTGTTTCTGGCCATTCCGACCGGCCTGCTCATGCTGGTGCAGGACGTGCGCGGCCTGCTGTGGCTGCGTTTCCTCCAAGGCCTAGCCGTACCGGGCGTATCGGTGGTGATCACGGCCTATATCGGCGAGGAATTCCGCGGCGCACGCATGGTGCGCATCATGACGCTGTACGTGAGCGGCTGCATCATGGGCGGTTTTCTGGGCCGTTTCATGCTGGGTCACCTGACCGAATACATGTCGTGGCGGCAGGCATTCGGCGTCATGGCGTTCCTGAACATCCTGGGCGGTCTGGTCATCTGGCGAGGCCTGCCAGCCTCGCGCCATTTCAAGGCCAACCCGAACATCCAGGCCAGCCTGCGCACGCTGAGCCGGCTGCTGCACAACCGCGACCTGCGCGTCGCCAGCCTGATTGGCGCCACCTTGCTGTTTTGCCAGATCGCCCTCTTCACGTACATCAACCTGCATCTGGCAGGGGCCCCCTATTTCTACAGCCCGGGCAACCTGGCCAACCTGTTTACCGTATACCTGCTGGGCATGATGGTCATGCCGATCATGGGCTATATCATTCCACGCATCGGCATCCGCAATGCCATCCTGCTGTCGGTGGGCCTGAGCATGGCGGGGGTGGCCTTGACCATGGCGCCGCCGGCCGCGCTGATCATCCTGGCTTTGACTCTGGCTGCCTGCGGCACCTTCATTGCGCAATCATCGGTCATGAGTTTCGTGGCTCAGCGCATGAACGAAGGCCGCTCGCTGGCCAATGGCTTGTACTACACCATCTATTATTGCGGCGGCTTCCTGGGCGCGTGGATATGCGGACTGGCCTACGACTGGCACGCCTGGCCCGCCACCGTCACCACCCTGCTGCTCGTACAGCTGGCGGGCTGGCTGGTGGCCTGGCGATACATCCAGGCCCCCCCCCGAGCCTGAGAGTGCGCGCCCATGCCGGGCGCCCGAAAAAAAGGCTGCTTACGCAGCCTATAGACAGGGCAACGCCCTGATCCCGGGATATCCCGGGGGGTCATTTCTTCTTTTTGCCACCTGTATCCGCAGGCGTGGGAAACGGAAAACCGGGAAACAGGCTGCGGGTCTGATCCTGCATCTGTTCCTGCATCTTGATGAACACGCCACGGCTTTGCTCTAGGTAGTTGTTCATCATGCTCTGCAGCGCCGGCGTTTGCATGTTGACCAGCTGGGCCCAGGCTTCGGGCCCGAAATGTTGCTGATACAGCCCCTGCGACTGCTCGGCCATGCGCTCCTGGAGCTCTATCATGACCTGGATGTTCTTTTCGAGGAAAGACCCCATCATGCCCTGCATGGAGTGCCCGTAGAAGCGGATGATCTGCGCCAGCACCGGCGCGGAAAACATGGGCACGCCACCGGATTCTTCTTCGAGGATGATCTGCAGCAGAATATTGCGCGTGAGGTCATCCCCTGTCTTGGCATCCACCACCGTGAAGTCGGCGCTTTCGAGCACCAGCTGCTTGATGTCGGCCAAAGTGATGTAGGAACTGGTCTGCGTATCGTACAGGCGCCGGTTCGGATACTTTTTGATCAGCCGTGCGGCCGCCGTTGCGGTTTTCTGCTGCGCCATCATTACCCCATGTGCAAGCCACCGTTGATGGAAAAATCGGCCCCCGTGGAGAACCCGGAGTCATCCGAAGCGAGCCAGGCCACGATGGAGCCGATTTCTTCGGGCGCACCCAACCGCTTGACCGGGATAGTGGC
>NZ_JBAYTI010000005.1:0-69673 GCF_041675725.1 Castellaniella sp.
CCAGGCGCCCAGATGTCGGTAATAGTTCTCGGGGGTCTGGTTGAATGCCGCTTTGGTGAGCGGCAGATAGCCTGTTTCCTGATACCAGCGGGCCGCCTGTTCGGGCTTGGCCAACCAGCCCAGGAACGTGACCGTGGCATCCGTCACGGCCTTGTCGGACTTCATGACCCACAAGGCCGACCCATTCACGAACGGATTGCCCGGCTTGCGCGTGACTTCGGGATAATAGGGCAAGCCCGAAACGGCGAACTGCAGCTTGCGCTGGGCATCGAACTCGCCGATGTGGCCGGAATCCGACATGAGCACGGCGCATTCGCCCTCGGCGAAGCGGCTGACGGCACGCAGGCCGGCATCCGGGCGCGTCATGATCTCGGAACGCACCCAGCTGATCATGAGCGACAAGTGCCGCACATAGGTGGAATTGAAGGAAAAGCTGGGCAAGCCCTTGGCCGTGAGACCGTTATCGGCGCCGGCATAGAACTGGTTGTTGACCGCGGCGAGGTTTTCCAGATTGATCGACACCGGCAGGTTGGAGGTCAGTGGGCAGGTGCGCGAACCTTTGTTGGCGAGCGCCACCAGCTGCCCCTGCAGGTCGATCCAGATGCGCGCCGGTTCGGTCGGTGTCAGCCCCGCTTTCTGGAATGCGGCCTGGTTGTAGTACATGACCGGGATCTCGAGCATGTACGGAAACGCCATCAGCCGCCCCTTGGCATCGTGCACAAAAGCGTTGTCTGTGGCCAGAAACCAATCGGCCCCCTTGAACGCCGCTTGGCCTTGCAGCAAGTGAAAGGGCTGCACGTAAGGGCGTTTTGCGATGTGATCGAGCGTATGCGTATTGCCAATCTGCGCCAGCGCGGGCAGTTTCTTGGCACCGGCGGCCTGGTTGAGCGCCTGGTCGAGCGCTTCGGGCGTGTCGAACTGCCGCAGTGACACGTCGACGTCGGACTGGCTGCGGTTCCAGGAACGTACCAGGTCTTGCAGGACGTCCGCGTTATGACCCTGCAGGGAGTGCCAAAGAGGAATCTTGACCGCGGCATGCGCGGAACCGGCCAGGACGGCGGCCAGCAGAACGCCGGCCAGGCCCTGGCCGATATGAGCCGGCTTGGCGCCGAGAATGGATGTCATGTGCTTCAACCCAAGAAAGGAAAGTCGATTTCGGGCGAGCGGCCGGACACCAGATCCGCCAGGACCTTGCCCGACCCAACGCCCATGGTCCAGCCCAGACTGCCGTGCCCGGTATTCAGGAAGAGATTGCGAATCCGGGTGGGGCCAATCAGTGGGACATTGGAGGGAGTGGTCGGCCGCAAGCCGGACCAAAACCGAACATTAGCAAAATCAGGCCCGCTTGGGAACAGCCGGCGCACCCGTTCGACCAGCCGATTGCAACGTGATGTATCCAACGTACGCGAAAAACCACCCAGTTCTGCCGTACCCGCCACACGCAAATGCGCACCCAAGCGCGAAAACACCAGCTTCGAGGCCTGATCGATCAGGCTGACCTGCGGCACGGCGTCTGGTTCGCGCAGCGCGAACGTCGCCGAGTACCCCTTGACCGGCCAGACGGGACACGCGATGCCCAGTGGCCGCACCAGGGCCGGTGAATGACTGCCCAGGGCCACGACCCAGGCATCGGCGTGCATGGATTCGAACCAGCCATCGGGCTGGATCAGTTCGGCCACCGCGATGCGGCCACCCACCGCCAGCAGCCGATTCACCTGGCGGTTGAACAGGAAGCGCACCCCCGCCGCCTCGGCGTGCGTGGCCAGCGCCCGGGTGAAGCGATGCACGTCTCCGGATTCGTCTTCGGCGGTGTAGTCGCCCCCGATGATGGGCTGGCGAGCCGCTTTGAGGGCCGGCTCGATCTGCAGCACCTGCGCGGCATCCAGCACTTGGCGATTCACCCCGAGCGCCCGCATCGCAGCAGCCGCCTTGCGAGCGTAGCTGAACTCGCGCTCGTCCTGGTAGAAAGCCAGTATGCCGCGCTCGAGGTGGTCATAATCGATGTGCAGCGCCTGGCGCAGGCCGCCCAGCTGCTGGCGGCTGTATTGCGCCAGGCCGACCATGGCCCGCAGGTTCGCTGCAAAACGATGCGGGCGCGATTCGCGCACGAACCGGGCGCACCACAGCCATTGCTGCAGGCTGGGCTGCAGCGCGATACGCATAGGGGCATCGCTGCGCCCCAGATAATGCCACAGCTGATACCAGGTATGCCGGCTGGCCCAGGGTTCGGCATAACAGACGGATATCTGCCCGCCGTTGGCCCGGCTGGTCTCCAGCGCCGCCCCCGGCTGGCGATCGATGACCGTGACCTGATGGCCCGCCTGCGCCAGCCACCAGGCGCTGCTGACGCCCACGATGCCCGCCCCGAGCACGACGATTTTCATGCCGTGACCCTGGCCCGATCCGCTTCGGTGACGAAGGCGTCGGCAAAAAAGCAATCGGCCGGCAGGCCGCAGTGCTGCACCAGGTCGCGCCGGGCGGCCTCGACCATGAGCGGCGAGCCGCAGGCATACACCTGATGTCCGGACAAGTCTGGCAGATCCGCCATGAGCGCGCTGTGTACCCAGCCAGTGCGCCCCGACCAGACATCATCGGGCGCCGCATCGGAAACCACCGGCACTACCCGAAAGCCCGGCCAGCGGGTCTCCCAGCCACGGGCGACGTCGAGCTGATAGAGGTCGGCTGGCCGTCGCCCGCCCCAGTACAGAACGGCGCTGCGCGCATCGCCGCCTTCGGCCAGTGCTTCGATCATGGCCCGGATGGGTGCAAAGCCCGTGCCGCTGGCCAGGAACACCAGCGGCCTGTCGATCTCCGGGCGCACGAAGAACGACCCCAGAGGCCCTTCGATGCGCAGGATGTCGCGCACCTTGATGGCAGGGTCCGCCTGCCCGAAAAGCCGGTCGGTCAGGAAGCCACCCGGGGAATGGCGCACGTGCAGCGTCAGCGTGTGTTCGTGCAGGCGCGGGCAGGCCATGGAATAGCTGCGGCGCGCCCCGTCCGGAAACAGAAAATCCAGATACTGGCCAGGCTGGAACCGAAAGGCCTGCGCCGAGGGCAGCTGCAAGGTGAGCTCGAGCACGTCGGGCGCCAAAGGTTCGAGCGCCAGGACCCGAACGGGCATCCGGGCCACCTGAATGTCGTCGGAAAGCTGCACCTCTTGGACGTCCACGACCAGGTCCGAGAGCGGCCTGGCCTGGCACAGCAGGGTGTGTCCGGCGGCGAGTTCAGCGGCATCCAGGATGCGCGCTGGCGCGGATCCGGCATCGTAATCGCCGGATACCACGCGCCCCTGGCACGTCGAGCACGTGCCGTTGCGACAGCTGTATGGCAGCAAGATGCCCTCGGCCAGGGCGGCGTCCAATACCGTTTGCCCAGGTTCAACCGAAAAGATTTTGCCCGACGGCTGTACAGTGACCTTGAAACCCATGTCCTGATCCCGTTGTTCGATGCTCAGGGCATTTTAGTCCTCGCGTGCAGGCCACAGGCTGGGTTGCTTGATTTTCACCTCCAGCCACTTGCCCTTGCGGGCCCGGCGCCCGACATACGCCGTCAGCTCGGCAGGCGTCAGGACGAGCTCGGTGTCGCGTGCACGGTAGACCCCGCGCAACACCAGGCCCCGTTCATTGACGGCCGCCCATTGGGCGATTGAATCCCCCGCATCCAGCCCCATGAGGATGGTGCCCCGCCCCCCGGTCGGACGCTGCTTGAGCTCATCCAGACCCACCACCAGAAACCGGCCCTTCTGGCTGAGCAGCGCCACGGCGTGGTCTGCCGCGCGCAGCATCAGCGGCCTGAGAAGCGTCTCGCCCTGGGCTACGGTGAGAAACTGCTTGCCCGCATGCTGACGGGTGAGCAGATCCCCCAGGCAGGCCTTGAAACCATAGCCCGAATCCACCCCCAGCAGCAGGGCTTGTTCTGGGTCGCCCGCCAGAACGTGCACGATACGGCTGCCCGCTTCGAGTTCGACCATCGCCGTGATGGGCTGGCCATCCCCCCGGCCGGAGGGCACCTGCGACAGAGCCACCCCGAAGCTGCGTCCCGTGTCGGAGAGCGCGGCAAGATCCTGGGTACTGCGACATTCCAGCAGGCCATACAGATCGTCGCCACTCTTGAAGGCGAACTGCGCGGGATCCAGGCCGTGCCCCTGCCGAGTCCGCAGCCAGCCCTTGCGCGATACCACCAGTGTGACGGGCTCGTCGACGACAGCGCTCTCGAGCACCGCCCGGTGGGCCTCTTCGATCAGGGTCCGGCGATCATCGCCATACTGCCGCGCATCGGCCTCGATCTCGCGCACCATGAGCCGGCGCATGGCGGTTGGGTGATCCAGCAATTCCTGCAACTGCTGCCGTTCGCTGTGCTTCTGATCCAGTTCCTGCTCGATGCGGATGCTTTCCAGGCGCGCCAGCTGACGCAGGCGCATGTCAAGGATGTCGTCGGCCTGCCGCTCGCTGAGATTGAAGCGCGCCATCAGTGCCGGGCGCGGTTCATCCGCCTCGCGAATCGTATGGATCACCTCGTCCACGTTCAGGTGAACGATGAGCCGGCCCTCCAGGATGTGGATGCGATCCAGCACCCTGGCCAGCCGGTGGCGCGTCCGGCGCGTGACCGTCTGCAGCCGAAAGCCCAGCCAGGATTCCAGGATCTCGCGCAGAGACCGCTGCCCCGGGCGCCCATCGGTATCGATGCAGACCAGGTTCACCGGCACGTTGCCTTCCAGGCCCGTGCGCACCAGCAACAGGCTGACGAACGCTTCACGATCGACACGCCCCGTCTTGGGCTCGAACACCAGGCGCACGGGCGCCTGCTTGCCCGATTCATCGCGCACGGCATCGAGCAGACTCAGCACCTGCGCACGGGTCTGCTGCTGTTCGGCCGACAGCGATTTCTTGCCGGCCCTGGGCTTGGGGTTGGTGAGGTCCTCGATCGCTTCGAGCACCTTCTGGCTGGACGTGCCGGGCGGCAGCTCGGTGACCACCAGCTGCCACTGGCCACGGGCCAGTTCCTCGAAATGCCAGCGCGCCCGGGCGCGCAAAATGCCCCGGCCGCTGCCATAGATCTGCGCGATGTCTTCGGCCGTTGAAATGATCTGTCCGCCGCCCGGGAAGTCGGGTCCTGGAATCAGGGCATACAGTTCGGCATCCGGAAGGTCCGGCTTGCGCAGCAACGCCACGCAGGCCCGCGCGATTTCGTGCAGGTTGTGCGACGGGATCTCGGTGGCCATGCCCACCGCAATCCCCGAAGCGCCGTTGAGCAGCATGATGGGCAGACGCGCCGGCAGGCAGACCGGTTCATGCTGGCTGCCATCGTAGTTGGGCACGAAATCGACCGTGCCTTCAGTGAGCTCATCGAGCAGAAGGCGCGAAAAGGCCGTCAGGCGGGCTTCTGTGTAGCGCATGGCCGCAGCGTTGTCGCCATCGCGCGAGCCGAAGTTGCCCTGGCCATCGATCAGGGGATAGCGCAGCACGAACCCCTGTGCCATGCGCACCATGGCGTCGTAGGCCGCCTGATCCCCATGCGGGTGGTACTTGCCCAGGACGTCGCCCACGACACGCGCCGACTTGACGGGCCGAGCCTGGGCGCCCAGGCCCATGGCGTCCATCGCGTACAGGATGCGCCGCTGCACCGGCTTCTGGCCATCGGCCACATCCGGCAGGGCCCGGCCCCGCACGACCGACACGGCGTAGTCGAGATAGGCCTGCTCGGCAAAATGCGCCAGCATCAAGCCTTCTTCATCCCCAGCCTCATTGATGTCCACGTCTCGATCCATTCTGCTGCCTCATACATCCACATCGGCCAGATTGCCTTTTTCTTCCAGCCAGGCGCGCCGCCGGGCGGACTCACCGCGCGCCATGAGCATGTCGAACATCTGCGCCGACGCCTCGCGGCCATCCGGACCATGCTGCACCTGCACCAGGCGGCGGGTATCGGGGTTGAGGGTCGTATCCCACAACTGCTCGGCATTCATTTCACCCAGCCCCTTGAAACGGCTGATGCGCCAGCTGCCCTCGCGCAGGCCTTCATTGCGCAGTTTTTCCTGCAGTGCATCGAGTTCGGCCTGGTCCAGGCAATACAGCTTGCGCGCCGGGCGCTTGCCGGCCGCTGGAACGTCGACCCGAAACAGGGGCGGGCGCGCCACGTACACATGCCCGGCCTTGATCAGCTGCGGAAAATGCCGCAGGAACAGCGTCAGCAGCAATACCTGGATGTGGGCACCATCCACGTCCGCATCCGACAGGATGCAGATGCGCCGATAGCGCAAGCCGGACAGATCGACCCGCTCGCCGGGACCATGGGGGTCGACCCCGATCGCGACCGAAATATCGTGGATCTCGTGATTCGCGAACAAACGGTCGCGTTCGACTTCCCAGGCGTTCAGGATCTTGCCGCGCAGGGGCAGGATGGCCTGGAATTCCTTGTCGCGCCCCATCTTCGCCGAGCCGCCTGCCGAATCGCCCTCCACGAGGAAGATTTCCGTGCGCGAGGCATCCGACGACTCGCAGTCGGTGAGTTTGCCCGGCAGGACCGCAACCCCCGATCCCTTGCGCTTTTCAACCTTGCGCGTGGCGCGCACCCGGGTGCGCGCCTGCCCAATGGCGAGTTCGGCGATCTTGCGGCCATGCTCGACGTGCGCATGAAGCCATAGCTCGAGCGCGTTGCGCACGATGCCACCCACCAGCCGCACCGCGTCACGGCTGTTCAGGCGTTCTTTGATCTGCCCCTGGAACTGGGGATCCAGCACTTTGGCCGAGAGCACGAAGCTGGCCCGGGCAAAAACGTCCTCGGGCAGCAGCCGCAAGCCCTTGGGAACCAGGTTGTGCATATCGGCGAATGATTTGACGGCATTGAACAGCCCCTCGCGCAGGCCGGATTCATGGGTGCCGCCGGCTGGCGTGGAAATCAGATTGACGTAGGATTCGCGCACCACGGGGCCCTCTTCGGACCAGGCCACGACCCAGTGCGCCCCTTCGCCGGGCGCATGGTGCTCGTCATCCGGGCCGATGGCTTGCTCGCCCTCGAACAGGGGCACCAGCAGCGCCGAGCCGGCCAGCGCTTCGGACAGGTAGCCCGACAGGCCGCCGGCATAGTGCCATTCGCGCAGCTGCCCGGTCTTTTCAAGGGCCAGGCTGACACGACAGCCACCCAGCAGCACCGCCTTGCTGCGCAGCACGTGCTCGAGCTCGGCCTGCGGCACCTGCCGCTGATCAAAAAAGCGCGCGTCCGGCCACACCCGTACCCGGGTGCCCGTGCGTTTCTTGGGTACGGTCGCCCCCTTCTGCAGGGGCTGGGCGACAGCGCCATCGGCAAATGCCATCTGCCACTCTGCGCCATCGCGCCAGACGGTCACTTCGAGCCGCGAGGCCAATGCATTGGTGACCGAAACGCCGACCCCGTGCAGCCCCCCGGAAAACGCGTAGGCCGCCGCCCCTTCTTTGCTGAACTTGCCGCCCGCGTGCAGGCGGGTGAACACCAGCTCGATGACCGGCAGCTGCTCTTGGGGATGCAGCCCCACGGGGATCCCACGCCCGTCATCCTGGACCGACAGGCTGCCGTCCGCATGGCAGATGACCGCGATCAGCTGCGCAAAGCCTGCCAGCGCTTCGTCGGCCGCATTGTCGATCACCTCTTGCAGCATGTGCAGGGGATTGTTGGTTCGCGTGTACATGCCGGGGCGCTGGCGCACCGGCTCGAGCCCCTTGAGAACCTGAATCGAGGATTCGTCGTATCGTGCTGTAGTCAATGTTTCGTCCGTGTTTCGTCCGCTGCCCGGGCCAGAAAAAAGCACCATTTTACGAAGATAATGTTATGCTTGACGGAAACAGGGCTTGGGCACTCCGTGCATGGCCTGCCCAACCCCCCGCCCCGCCTTCGTTTATCCCAGGTTCCGAAATACAATGAGCGACTCCATCCAGCACGTCAGTGATGCGTCCTTTCAGGCCGACGTGCTCCAATCCGAAAGCCCGGTGTTGGTCGACTTCTGGGCCGAATGGTGCGGCCCCTGCAAAATGATTGCGCCGCTGCTCGAAGAAGCCGCCAGCAAGCACCAGGGCCGCCTCACCATCGCCAAACTCAATGTCGACGACAATCCGGCCAGCGCTGCGCAATACGGCATCCGGGGCATCCCCACACTGATGCTCTTCAAAGATGGGCAGGTCGTTGCCACCAAGGTTGGCGCCCTCTCGCGCAACCAGCTGCAAGCCTTCCTCGACGAAGCCCTGTAAACACGCCATCCTGATCCGTACCTTTCACGCCTCCATGCACAAGCCCCATCCGGGGCTTGCGGCTGTCCAGACGGTCCCTCTGTCCCCTCCTCCGTTTCCAACTCATGCACCTGAATGAACTCAAAGCACTGCATGTCTCGCAGCTGCTCGAAATGGCCGCCGGTCTAGAGATCGAAAATGCCAACCGCCTGCGCAAACAGGAACTGATGTTCGCCATCATGAAGCGGCGCGCCAAACAGGGCGAACAAATCTTCGGCGATGGGGTCCTCGAAGTCCTGCCCGACGGCTTTGGCTTTCTGCGTTCCCCCGAGACTTCGTACCTGGCCAGCACCGACGACATCTACATCTCGCCCTCGCAGATACGGCGCTTCAACCTGCACACGGGCGACTCGATCGAAGGCGAAGTCCGGGTGCCCAAGGACGGCGAGCGCTACTTCGCGCTGGTCAAGGTCGACAAGGTCAACGGCATGCTCCCGGAAGCCATCAAGCACCGGATCATGTTCGAGAACCTCACGCCGCTGCACCCCGACGTCCCCATGGTGCTCGAGCGTGACATCAAGAGCAAGGAAAACATCACTGGGCGCATCATGGACATCTTTGCCCCCATCGGCAAAGGCCAGCGCGCCCTGATCGTCGCCAGCCCCAAATCCGGCAAGACCGTGATGATGCAGCATATCGCGCATGCGATCACGGCCAACTATCCCGATGCCGTGATGATCGTCCTGCTGGTCGACGAACGACCCGAAGAAGTCACCGAAATGCAGCGCACGGTGCGCGGCGAAGTGGTGGCGTCCACCTTCGATGAACCGGCCACACGACACGTGCAGGTCGCTGAAATGGTGATCGAAAAGGCCAAGCGCCTGGTCGAGCTCAAGAAAGACGTGGTCATATTGCTCGACTCCATCACTCGTCTGGCCCGCGCCTACAACACCGTTGTCCCGGCATCGGGCAAGGTGCTCACCGGCGGCGTCGATGCCAATGCCCTGCAACGCCCCAAACGCTTCTTCGGTGCGGCGCGCAACCTCGAAGAGGGTGGCTCGCTGACCATCATCGGCACCGCCCTCATCGAAACGGGCAGCCGCATGGATGAGGTCATCTACGAAGAATTCAAGGGCACGGGCAACTCTGAAGTGCATCTCGAGCGCCGCCTGGCCGAAAAGCGCATCTATCCGGCCATCAACCTGAACAAATCCGGCACACGTCGCGAAGAACTCCTGATCAGCCCGGAACTTCTGCCGAAAATCTGGGTATTGCGCAAATTCATACACGATATGGATGATGTCGAAGCCATGGAATTCATCCTGGACAAAATCCGGGCCACCAAAAACAACGCCGAATTCTTTGACATGATGAAAAAATAAGCGAGATCCCTTGATGAATTCCTCTTCTGTTGATGATTTTCTATCCCGGGTCGAGGCCCGGGACCCGAATCAACCCGAATACCTGCAGGCCGTCACCGAAGTCATGCACTGCCTGTGGCCCTACATACAGGCGCACCCGCACTACGCAGACCAGGCGCTGCTCGAGCGGCTGATCGAACCCGAACGCATCATCCAGTTCCGCATCTGCTGGCAGGACGACAACGGGCAGATCCGCGTCAATCGGGGCTACCGCATCCAGCACAGCTCGGCCATCGGGCCCTATAAGGGTGGCATGCGCTTCCACCCTTCCGTCAACCTGTCCATCCTCAAGTTCCTGGCCTTCGAACAGACCTTCAAGAACGCCCTCACCACGCTGCCCATGGGCAGCGGCAAAGGGGGATCAGACTTCGACCCCAAAGGCAAGTCCGACGCCGAAGTGATGCGTTTCTGCCAGGCCTTGATGCTCGAACTCTACCGCCACCTGGGGCCGGATACGGATGTGCCGGCCGGTGACATCGGCGTGGGCAGCCGCGAAGTCGGCTACATGGCGGGCATGATGAAAAAACTGTCGAACCAGTCTGGCAGCGTATTCACCGGCAAGGGCACCGCGTTCGGCGGCAGCCTGATCCGCCCCGAGGCCACGGGGTATGGCACCGTCTACTTTGCCGAGGAAATGCTGCGTTATGCCGGGCAGTCGCTGGAAGGCTACAAGGTATCGGTATCCGGCTCAGGCAATGTCGCCCAGTATGCCATCGAAAAATGCATGCAACTGGGGGCCCGGGTGGTGTCTGCCTCCGATTCCCAGGGCTGCGTCATCGACCCGGCCGGCTTCAACGCCGAAAAACTCGCCTGGCTGATCGACCTCAAAAACGAGCGTCGGGGGCGCATCGAAGAATACGCCGAGCACTTCGGGTTGCAATACGAAGCCAACCGATGCCCATGGCACGTACCGGTCGACGTGGCCCTGCCCTGTGCGACCCAAAACGAGCTCACGCTGGAAGACGCCCGCACCCTGATCGCCAACGGCGTGCGTTGTGTGGCCGAAGGCGCCAACATGCCCAGCAGCTATGATGCCGCCGAAGCCTTCATTCAGGCCGGCGTGCTTTATGCACCCGGCAAGGCCAGCAACGCCGGCGGCGTCGCGGTGTCGGGTCTCGAAATGAGCCAGAACGCCCAACGCCTGCACTGGACGCGCGATCAGGTTGACAGCCGGCTGCACGCCATCATGCGCAACATCCACGAAAACTGCGTGCACTACGGGGCCCAGGGGCGCAAGGTCAATTACCTGAACGGCGCCAATATCGCCGGCTTCGTGAAGGTGGCCGACGCCATGCTGGCGCAGGGGGTGTACTGATGATCCCCCCGAATACCGTTCTGCAACTCTGAAAAAGGCTCCCCAGGGAGCCTTTTTCATCATCCGTCCGTCAGGCTGACCTCTTCCAGCTGCGGGTCCTCCCAGGCACCGGTGATCCGGTATCGCTTGGTCATCGCGCGCGCCAGAGGATCTTTCAGCAGCCACTGCGTCACGAACGCTCCCAGGCCCACCAAGGGGTTGACGGCAATGCCCGCCGCCACGGAAGCCCCGCTGGCATCCAGATTGGGTACCACGACGGCCTGCAAATCCATCGTCTCGTCGATGAGATGGGCGGTGCCATCGAGCAGCAGGGTTCCGGCCGGGCCGATCATCTTGTAGTCCTGCATGCGTGCCAAGCCATGATTCAGCGTCAGCGTGCCGCGCAACTGGTCGAACGGCAAGCCCTCCCGTACCAGGCCCGCCAGCGCGCCCTCGAGCCGGAACAGACGCGAGACGGACTGCAGCGAGAAGAACTCCAGAAATTTGGCGGAACGTGAATCCACCTGGGGGAAACGGCCCTTGTCGAGCGCCAGTACCAGCTCGCCCTGGATATCCTGTATGCGGGTACTCCACGGCAAGTCGCGCCAATTGAAATGCCCATGAATCTCGCCCTGCCCGCCGGCCAGCACCCCGGGCCAACCCGCGTGGTCCATCCAGGCCCCCAGGTTGTCGGTGTCCAGGCGCGCCTTGATGGACAAGCCACGATCCGGCCCCTGCAAGTGCCAGACCCCAGTGCCCTGCAGCTGGGTTCCCGCCGGGCCGATCCGCAGCCGCCCCAGTGTCCAGACCTTGCCGGCGCGATCCTGCTCGCCCTCCAGTGCCAGGGGACCCAAGGCATGACCATACAGGCGGAAGTCTTCCACCTGCAGGACGATTGCCGGTATGAAAACCTCTTCCTCTGGATCCTGCGTGATTTCTGCCGAGGACTTCGGCAGCAGGGAACCCGTGTCTCTGGGGTCGTCGCCCAGGCTCAGACGATCGAAATGCGCGCTCACCCGGCCCTGCACCTTGCCCTGGCGCGCCTGCCACTTGAGGGTGCCGCGGGTCTGCTCGGAGCGCAGGTTGACGGACCACTGGCCCCCTTCGGCCTGCACAGCCCGCAAGGACGCCTGGTCGAGCCGGGTTCCGAGAAGGCGCAGTTGATCCGCCTGCACGCTGAAGGCCACCAGCGCCGGCCATAGGCCCGGCGCGGTCCGCGCCGTGGTGGGTGCCTCGAATTCATCGGCGATACGATCCCATGCATCCACGTCGACCAGCGGGTAGGCCACGTCCACTTGCAGGCCCGGAACCGGCTTGGCAGCGGCTCGGCCCAGGCCCATGGCCGCCTGCTCGAAGTAAGGCTGTTTCGGCGAACCCGGCCGGTGGATCAATATCAGGTTCAGGGCATCCCCAAGCCGGAAGTCCAGACGCTCCAGACCCTGCGCCTCACTGCTCCAGTCTGCGCGCAAGGGCATCGCCTCGCCCACGGGTTTGGCCAGTGGCGCTGGAAAATCGAGCTTCAGGTCTTCCACTGCCGATTCAAGCTCCAAATGATAGCCATGGCCCTTGCGGTGCAACAAGGCCTGCCAGGCCATCGACCCGGAAATCCGCTGCATGCCCGACACGTTCGCCAGCGCGCGCAGGGCAGCAGCCGTCATATGGCCATGCAGCGCCAGCCCCGGCGCACTGGAAGGACCCAATGCGCCGGAGATGTTCAAGTCGCCCCCCAGCAACCGGGCCTTGAGGGGGTCGGGTAGGCTCACCCCGTTTTCATCGAAGTGCAACCGGCCTGTAATGGCCTCGATCATGGGCGCCCCGGGCAGGAAACGCACGCTGGCCGGCCCGGAAAAATCCACCTGACCATGCACCTGCGTATCAATGCTGTGCAGCAGGGGCACCGTCAGCGACAGCGGCACCTTCCATTGACCCGTGGCCTGTGCTTCGGCAAACAGGCCCTGGAGCATGTCGCCCACGGGAGAATGCCGCATGAACGCCATCCAGGTCTGGCCGCTGGCCTGGCTCTGGCCCGACGCCTCGAGTGTCGTGTCGTTTTCGAGATCCGGAATCCGCGCCTGGATGTCGCTCAGGTGGATCCAATCGGCGTCCGGCGCCGGCTGCATCATCGCCCGTTCGCCCTGCAGGCGCAGATCGGTGCGACGCAGATCTGCACGCCCTTCGATCTGCTCGAGCAGCGGCCAGCGGTCGGCATCGACGGCATCCGGCACGAAATCGACTGTGGCGTTCGTGAGCCGGCCTGCCAAATGGAAGTCGCCGGCCTCGGGCCGATCCCCGAACGGGAACTCGGCGACATCGCCCCGCAACTGCCAGTCGGCATCGCGCAGTTCGCCCTGCTTGAGACCCGTGGCCAGCCAGGCGCGCGCGTCTTCGTCTACCTCAAGGGGTAGGTAGCGATGGATGGCAGCCAGTTCTGCGCGCTCGATCCGGCCGTTGAAATCGGCTTGGCCAGCCCCCTGGCCCGAGGCCCAGTGGCCCTGCCCCTGTACGCTGACGTCAGGGTTGAGCCAACGAAAATGATCGACCTGCAAGGCCAGATTGCGGGCCGCCGGGGCATCGACCGGATCGGCCGACCGCCCCACGAACTGCCCACCCGCCTCGAGTACCCCCAGCGCTAGTTCGTGGTCGAACCAGTCAGGCGCCTTCAATGCTGCGCCCTGGGCCCGCGCCTGGAACGCGACCGTCCCGCGCAATTGCCCCTCGCGCCCCAGGGTCCGCAGAACGTCGAGACCGGCGCGCCCCCAGACCTGTGCATCGGCCACCTGCACCAGGTCTTCGGCCCCCGCTTGCCATGCGAGGCCACGGGATTGCAGCCAGATCGTGACTTGCGGCGCGGCCTTTGACGAATCCCCCCAGAACTGCACGTCGAGACTGCCTTTTTGCAGGGCGGACGGCACATCCAGCCATGGGCGCCAGGCGGCCGCATCGGTACCCTTCAGCTGCAGCCAGGCCTGCCACGACGTCGGCCATTGGCCCGACACCAGGGCAGCCGCATCCCCCAGCAAGGCCTTGAACGCCAGATGGGTCTGTGGCCCCGCCGACGTACGCGCCGTCAACGACACCCCCACCCCCTGCCCAGGCAAACGACGTAGAACGAGGTTGACCCCGTCGAGCCTGAGCGCCGTACCATCGCGGGTCTGATCCGTCCAGCGCAACGAGGCATCGCGCAGCTCGAGCATGGGCTGGGACAGCAGCCACAACAGCGTGGCATCCGACACGGCCTGGTCGGCTGCAGAGCTATTGTCTTCGATCAGAGGGATATCCAGCCGCCCATCGGGCAGGCGCACCAGATGCAACGCTACCCCGCGGGTCTGCAGCTGCAGCAGGCCCGGTTGCGCAGGACGCCAGGCGGGCCAATCGACCAGCGCCCGCACCGACGGGATGGTAAGTAGATCTCGGCCATCTGGCGAGCGCAGACGGACATCGTGCACCTCAATGCGGGGCCTGAAACCCTGCCACTGGATCTCGAGCGCATCCCATTGGATCCCGGCCCCGAGGGCACGCGACAGGTGCGCCTGAATCTGCGGCTGGGCATACTGCAAAAGGGGCGACAGGCCATAACGCACCCCCAGCACGCACAATGCCAGAACGATGTACAGGCCGATCAGGAGCCGAAGCAGGTACCGGCCACAGGTTGCGGCAAGGCGTGAATTCAATTGGCGCATGCCATGATTTGCAGTATGTTGGAGCCCATGTCCGATCCCATTATATTGGAGCCAGCGCTGGCCTGGTCCGGCTATCTGCGCCGCCATCTCGACGCGCATCCACAGGCACGCAACGCCTTGCTGGCCGATGCGCAACAGGCCCTGACGCGCAAGGTGCTGGCGGGCTGGTTCAGCGAGCACGCACTGGCCGACCCGGAACTGCCGCGCACGGAACTGCAGACCCGTCTGCGCCAGTTGCGCCGGCGTGTATTCCAGACGCTGATGGTCCGGGACCTGAACGGCCAGGCCACGCTGCATGAAGTCGTGTCGGCCATGTCCCAATTGGCGGATCTTGCCGTGGGCAGTGCCTATGCCTGTGCGCAGCGCGAAATTTCACAGCGCCATGGCCTGCCGCGCAATGCGCACGACGGCCGACCCCAGGACATGCTGATCCTGGGCATGGGCAAGCTGGGCGGCAAAGAGCTGAACGTATCGTCCGACATCGACCTGATCATGCTGTATGACCGCGACGGCGAAACCGACGGCGCACGCCCGCTCAGCCACCAGGAATTCCACGGCAGGACGATCCGCCTGATGAGCGCCATCCTGTCCGAACCAGACATCCATGGCATCGTGTTTCGCACCGATCTGCGCCTGCGCCCGGACGGCAGCAGCGGCCCACTGGCCTGGAGCCTGCGCGCACTGGAACACTACCTGATCCACCAGGGGCGCGAATGGGAGCGCTACGCCTGGCTCAAGGCGCGCCTGATCCCCTGTCCCCTGCACGACGAATCATCACACCGGGACCAGGGCCACCGCCTCGAGGCGCTGCGCCGGTCGTTCGTCTACCGCAAGTACCTGGACTTCGATGCGCTGGCCGCGCTGCGCGAATTGCGCGAACGCATCCGCCACGACTGGCAACAGCGCGCCCACGCCCGGCGCGGGGTGGACGCCTGGCACAACATCAAGCTGGGCGAAGGCGGTATCCGGGAAATCGAATTCGTGGTGCAGCTCAACCAGCTGATCCGCGCCGGCCAGCAGCCTTCGCTGCAACAGCGCAACCTGCTGGCGGCGCTGCACAAACAGCGCCGTGCCGGGCTCCTGGCCGAAGATGACATGCGCGCGATCGAATCGGCCTACGTGTTCCTGCGGCAGGTGGAGCACCGCCTGCAGTACCGCGAAGACGAGCAGACCCATCTGCTGCCGCGCGACACCGAGACCCTGCAGGCCCTGTCCCAAAGCATGGGTTTCGCGCAGGCGGGCGCATTCACTGCCTGCCTGCAGGCCCACCGGGACCAGGTCAGCCGTTATTTTCATGATGCGTTCCGCCTGGCCGGGGTGGCCGACGGGTCGGCGGGCAACCGCCGCCCCGCCCCGCCGCCGCCCGAGGCCTCCGACACCGTCCACACCCCCCTGGACGTCACGCTGCAAGACAGCCTGCGGGCACGCATCCAGGCGCTGTTGGCCGGTAGCCGCGTGCGCAGCCTGCCCGCCGCAAGCCGGCGACGCCTGGATGCCCTGCTGCCCCACTTACAGCAGGCGGCACTGCGCACCGACGACCCGGTCCTGACCCTGCAGCGCATGCTCAACCTGCTCGAGCACATCATGCAACGCAGCGCCTACCTGGCGCTGCTGTCCGAATACCCCGAAACACTGGCGCGCGTGGCACGCATCGTACACGCGAGCCCCTGGGCATCCGACTACCTGAGCCGTTATCCCCTGCTGCTCGACAGCCTGATCGAATGGCGCAGCCTGCTGACGGTGCCCGACTTCGAAGTCCTGGCCGATCAACTGCGCAACGACCTGGACGCCTGCGTATTGCCCGACGGCGAGGCGGACATCGAAACGCAGATGAACCTGATGCGTGATGTCCAGCACCAGATCACCTTCCAGCTGCTCGCACAGGATCTCGAAAACCTGCTCAGCGTCGAAACCCTGGCCGATCATCTGTCGGCCCTGGCCGACCTGATGCTGGCCGAGGCCATCCGACGTGTATGGCCGCAGGTGCTGCCCAAGACCCTGCGCGCGCATCCACCCGCAGCGCATTTTTCAATCATCGCGTACGGCAAACTGGGCGGCAAGGAAATCGGCTATGCCTCGGACCTGGATCTGGTATTCCTGTACGACGACCCTGATCACGAAGCCAGCGAACGCTATACCAAGCTGGGCCGACGCGTGGCCTCATGGCTCTCGACCCTGACCTCATCGGGCCGGCTCTACGACATCGACCTGCGTCTGCGTCCAGATGGCGATGCGGGCCTGCTCGCCGTGCCGATCGACGCATTTCACCGCTACCAGCTCGAACAGGCCTGGCCATGGGAGCACCAGGCGCTCACCCGGGCACGCTTCGTCGCCGGCGATGCGGCGATCGGCGCCCGATTCGAGGCCATTCGCCGGCAGATCCTGCTGCTGCCCCGTGATCCCGACGCGCTGCGCGGGCAGGTACGATCCATGCGCGAAAAAATTGCGCAGGGGCATCCCAACCCGAGCGGGCTGTTCGATCTCAAGCACGATCGCGGCGGTATGGTCGACATCGAGTTCATTACCCAATATCTGGTGCTCTGCCACGCCGGCGCCCACCCCGAACTGCTCGACAACCTGGGCAACATCGCGCTGCTGGGTCTGGCCGCGCGGGCCGGGTTGATCCCCCAGGTGCTGGCCGACGAAGCCGCCAGCGCCTATCGGGCCTTCCGGCGGCGCCAGCACGCCCTGCGCTTGCAGGGCGCAGACAAGGCGCGGGTGCCCGGCCTGGCGTTCGTGCGCGAGCGTGAAGCCGTGATCCTGCTCTGGGAGCAGGTACTGGGGCCGGCCGAGGACGGCCCAGCCCCCTGAGGCGATTGACCGATCCTCAGGGGGCGCCGGGCCACCAGACACGGCCACCCGGGCCGTCGCCGGTTTACTGCAGCGTGCGCTCGAACACGAAGCGCTCGCCGTCCCAGTCGACCGGCACCACGTCGCGCGGGCCGAACTGGCCTTCCAGAATCAGCCGGGCCACTGGATTTTCCACATACTGCTGGATGGCCCGCTTCAGCGGCCGCGCGCCGAATACCGGATCGTAGCCGGCCCGGGCCAATTCGCTGATGGCCGCATCGGTGACCTCCAGGCGCATCTCCTGCTGGGCCAGGCGCTCGGCCAGACGTTGGATCTGAATACGGGCAATGGGCTCGATGTGGGTCGCATCGAGGCCATGGAACACCACGATTTCATCGATGCGGTTCAGGAACTCGGGCCTGAAGGCGGTTTTCAGTTCGTCGCGTATGACTTCCTTGACGACCTCGTATGGCTGATCGGCCATGTTCTGGATATACTGCGAACCGATGTTCGAGGTCATGATGACCACCGTATTGCGGAAATCGACCGTACGCCCCTGGCCATCCGTCAGGCGGCCATCGTCCAGCACCTGCAGCAGCACGTTGAAGACATCGGGATGAGCCTTTTCGATCTCGTCGAGCAGGATCACGCTGTAGGGCTTGCGGCGCACGGCTTCCGTCAGGTAGCCGCCCTCTTCGTAGCCCACGTACCCCGGAGGGGCGCCGATCAGGCGCGCCACCGAGTGCTTTTCCATGAACTCGCTCATGTCGATGCGCACCAGATGGTGATCCGAATCGAACAAGAAGCTGGCAAGCGCCTTGGTGAGTTCGGTCTTGCCCACGCCCGTTGGGCCCAGAAACAGGAACGAACCGTACGGCCGGCTGGGGTCGGACAGGCCCGCCCGCGAACGGCGGATGGCCTCGGACACGAGACGAACGGCTTCATCCTGGCCCACCACCCGCTCGTGCAGGACGGCCTCCATGCCCAACAGCTTGGCGCGCTCGCCCTGCATCATGCGGGACACGGGGATCCCGGTGGCCCGGGACACGACCTCGGCGATCTCTTCGGCACCGACCTGGGTGCGCAGCAGGCGCGGCTGGTCCGCATCGACTTCCTGGGCGCTGGCCTCGGCGGCGTGCAAACGGGCTTCGAGTTCGGGCAGCCGACCATATTGCAGTTCGGCAAGCTTGTCGAACTGGCCCTTGCGCTGGAGTTCGGCCATCTGCGCGCGCACCTGGTCGATTTCTTCTTTGACGGCCTGGGACCCCTGAACCGCGGCCTTTTCCGCCTTCCAGATTTCCTCGTAGTCGTTGTATTCGCGCTGCAGGTCGGCGAGTTCGTCCTCGATCGCCTTCAAGCGCCGTTCGGAGGCTTCGTCCTTGTCTTTCTTGACCGCTTCGCGCTCGATTTTCAACTGGATGATGCGCCGGTCGAGCCGATCCATGACTTCGGGCTTGGAATCGATTTCCATGCGGATGCGCGCGGCGGCTTCATCGATCAGGTCGATGGCCTTGTCCGGCAGAAAGCGGTCCGTGATGTAGCGGTGGGAGAGTTCGGCAGCCGCCACGATCGCCGGATCGGTGATCTGCACCCCATGGTGCAGTTCGTAACGCTCTTGCAGGCCGCGCAGAATGGCGATGGTGGATTCCACATCGGGTTCGTCGACCAGCACTTTCTGGAACCGCCGCTCGAGCGCGGCATCCTTTTCGATGTACTTGCGGTACTCGTCGAGCGTCGTGGCCCCGACGCAGTGAAGCTCGCCGCGCGACAGGGCCGGCTTGAGCATGTTGCCGGCATCCATGGCGCCTTCGGCTTTGCCGGCACCGACCATGGTGTGCAGTTCATCGATGAAGACGATGCTGCGCCCGTCGTCCTGGGCCAGTTCCTTGAGCACGGCCTTGAGGCGCTCCTCGAATTCACCCCGGTACTTGGCCCCGGCCAGCAGGCCGGCCAGATCGAGCGTGAGGACGCGCTTGCCCTTGAGGGTCTCGGGGACTTCGCCATTCACGATGCGCTGCGCGAGGCCTTCGACGATGGCCGTCTTGCCCACGCCGGGCTCGCCGATCAGCACCGGGTTGTTCTTCGTGCGCCGCTGCAGGATCTGAATGGTGCGACGGATCTCGTCGTCGCGCCCGATCACTGGATCGAGCTTGCCTTCTCGCGCGCGCGCAGTCAGGTCGAGCGTGTACTTCTTGAGTGCCTCGCGCTGATCTTCGGCATCCGGATCGGATACCGAAGCGCCACCGCGCACGGCCTCGATGGCGGCCTCCAGCGCCTGGCGCTGCAATCCCGCCTCGCGCAGGGCCCGCCCGACCTCGCCCTTGTCGTCGGCCAGGGCCAGCAGATAGAGCTCGCTGGCGATGTACTCATCACCCCGCTGGCCCGCTTCTTTGTCGGTGCGCGCCAGCGCAGCCTGCAGGTCGCGGCTGATCTGTACATTGCCCTGCGTACCCTGCACGGTCGGCAGCGCCTTGAGCTGGCGCTCGAGTTCGGCCTGCAGGCGCGGCACGGCCACCCCGGCGCGCGCCAGGAGGCTGGCGCTGCCGTGGTCGGCATGGGTGAGCAGGGCCAGCAGCAGGTGCACGTTCTCGATATAGGCGTGGTCATTGCGCACCGCCAGGCTTTGTGCATCGGCCAGCGCCTGCTGGAACTTCGTCGTCAGTTTTTCTAGTCGCATTGGAATATCCCTTCAATGGGAGAGGGCATCACGCCCCGATACACACCAGATCGGGACAGTTTCACGCAATTTCAAGCGGTCGGATTTGACTCAACTCAAGAAATAACGGAAATCCGGCCCTGGTATTGGGTGTTCCCAAATTCAAGGGTTAACCCCATGGTACAGTGGGCGAAACGGATCTTTCCCCCCCGCTATGCCATCAGAAACACCCCACCACGGCCAGGACTGGGATCCCCGGGCCCCCGACGTACTGGCCGACCCAATCACCGCGTACGACCGCATGCGCCACCAATGTCCCGTGGCCTACAGCGATTATCTGCACCATTCGGTCTTCAGGCATGCCGATGTGCTGCGTGTCGTGACCGACCATCAGCGCTTCAGCAGCCAGGCCTCCAGCCACGTCTCGGTGCCGAACAGCATGGACCCGCCCGAGCACGATGCCTGGCGAGCCGTCATCGATCCGTACTTCAGTGCAGCGCGAATGGCTGAATTCGAACCCGAGTGCCGGCGCATCTGCCACGGGATCGTCAGGGCCCTGCCGCGCAACGGTATGATCGAAGCCATGTTCGACCTGGCCCATCCCTTTGCGCTGCGCACCCAGTGCGCCTTCATGGGGTGGTCCGAAGCTCTGCACGAACCCCTGCTGGAATGGATTTACCACAAGAATGCCGCCACGCTGTCCGGCGACCGCGGCCAGATTGCAGCGGTGGCCATCGAATTCGACGACACCATACGCGGCATCCTGCAGAGGCGGCGCGCGCTGGGCGACAGCGCGCCCGATGACGTCACCGGGCGCCTGATGCGCGAAACCATCCATGGGCGCCCCATCACCGAAGAAGAAATCGTCAGCATCCTGCGCAACTGGACGGTCGGCGAACTGGGCACCATGGCCTCCAGCGTGGGCATCATAGCCCACTATCTGGCCGCGCATCCCGAGCTGCAGGACCACCTGCGCCAGAACCCGGCGCTGATACGGGCGGCCAATGACGAAATCCTGCGCATCCATGCGCCGCTCATCGCCAACCGCCGCACGCCCACCTGCCCTGTGCAGCTCGGCGGCAAGACCATCCAGCCCGGCGAGCGCGTCACCGTGATCTGGGCATCGGCCAACCGCGACGAAGCCGTGTTCGGCGACCCCGACGAGTTCCGCCTGGACCGCGATCCCACCCTCAACCTGCTCTATGGCGCCGGCGTCCACGCCTGCCCCGGCGCCCCGCTGGCCCGGCTCGAAATCGAAATCATGGTCCAGGCGCTGCTGGCCGGCACCCAGGCGCTCGAGCAGGTTCCGGGGCACCCGGCGCTACCGGCCATCTACCCGGCCAGCGGCTACCGCCAGGCCCCCCTGCGTCTGCGTCATTGACACTCACGGGGCCGCCCGGCCCGACGGCTCTGATCTACAATATGGGCATGAACGACACCGACCCCGCACACGACCCGCGCCCGGTTCCCCCCGAGGAACCCGATCTGAACGACTGCTGCGGCAACGGCTGCACGCCTTGCGTGTTCGACACCTGGGTGGATGAAAAGCGGGCCTGGGAAAAAGCCGCACAAGACTGGGATGCGCGGCATGCGCCATCCGTACAACCCTGTCGAGCATAGGGTTCTGAGGGTCTTCAAGGGGGGCGCCTTCCTATAATCCGGGCTTCTTTCCCCACTACAGGATGCGCATACCGTGGCCTCAGACTCCATCCCCATGTTTGCCGAAAACACCTATCCGCTCGATGCCCGCGGCATTGCCAAGCGATTCAGGCACGCCGCCATCTTTGGCGCCCTGTCTGCGCTGCAGCCCGGCGAAACCATGCGGTTTTGCAACGATCACGATCCCCTGCCCCTGCTGCAACAGCTCAAGAATCATTTTGGGGCCAATATCGAGTTCGAATACCTGGCACGCAACCCGGGCGAAATCGTCATCGATTTCCACATCGTGTCATAGCAGCAGGCGCGTTTCGCGCCGGTGCTCATGTCGGCGGCCGGGTGTCGGGACGGACGGCCAGCAGTTCGCACAGCAAGTCGATATGGGCCTGGCGAAAGTCTGGATCCGGTGCGCTGTCCGGGCCAAACAGCACCCGCCACAGCAACACGTGAATGGCCGGTGACAAGGCCAGCCAGGGGTGGCGCGCCAGGACGCTGCCGCGCAGCGGGCCACTGGCAAGATTCTTGGCGATCAGCCCCGCCACTTGCGTGGCCCGCAGGTGGCCCACGCTGTTTTTCCATTCGTTCACGCGCAACGGCACGCGGGCGCGTTCCGGAATGAGCAATTGCACGATGGCCACCGTATCGGGCGCCAGCACGGTGGCGTCGAGCTGATTCACGACCCATTCGGCAACCGCGCGGCTGGAAGCGCCCGCCGCCAGCTGCGGCATGTCTTCCCAGCGCATGCGATTCAGGCTGCGATCGAGCAGTGCCTTGAAAATCGCATCTTTGCTGTCGAAATGCGCGTATAGCCCCCCCTTGGACAACCCGGCCTGGCGGGCGATGTCATCCATGCGGGTGGCGGCAAAACCCTGCCGGGAGAACGCGGCCAGCGCGGCATCCAGTATCTGCGGTACCCGCTCTTCGGGAGTCAGGCGTAAGCGCGGTGCACGCGACCGGGCCGAGACAGGCCGGTCGCCGTGAGGGTGATCTTCGGATTGCATATCACATCTTTTAATTTTATTCCATCAGGATTTCTGCTATATTACATACCGACCAGTCGGTAGTCAATTCAATACGAGGACCGCACCATGGCTTTCCGCGTTCGCGCCAGGCGGCTGTTACCCGGGCTCATCGGCCTGTCGGTGCTGGCTGGCTGTACTTCGCTGGCGCCCGAATACAAGCGCCCGCCGGCCCCCATCCCTGCGCAGTTTCCCGTCGATTCAACCCACCCCGAAGAGTACGCCGAAGGGCCGGCGGCAGCCGAACTGGCCTGGGCAGACTACTTCACCGAGCCCGGGCTGCAAGACCTGATCGCCCGTGCACTGGCCAACAACCGCGATTTGCGCACGGCCTTGCTGCGCATCGAAGAGGCACGCGCCGCGTACGGCATTTCTCGCGCCGAACGGGCCCCCACGATCGGCCTGGGCGCAGACGCGGCGCGTAGCCGCAGCGCCGCCGATTTCAGCCCGGCGGGCCAGGCCACGGTCTCCAGCCAATACCAGCTCGGCGTGGGCGTCAATCACTGGGAACTGGACTTCTGGGGGCGTATACGCAGCCTGAACGACGCCGCGCTGGAAACCTACCTGGCGACCACCGAAGCCTGGCGTGCGGCCAGCCTGTTATTGATCCTGCAGGTGGCCGATGGCTACCTGAATCTGCGCGCCCTGGACGAACGTATCGACCTGGCCGAACAGGCGTTGGCCACGCGCACGGAATCACGCCGGGTGTTCGCGCGCCGCTACGAAGTGGGCTCGGCTTCACGCCTGGACCTCACCCAGGCTGACCTCCTGCAACAGCAAGCCCAGGCCCTGGTGCAGCAGCTGCAGCTCGAACGCAGTGCACAAATGCACGCGCTGGGGGTGTGGGTGGGCGAACCCGGCCTGCAGCTGCCGCCTGTCGGCCAGCCCCTGTCGGCCATGGCACCCTGGCGCGAACTGGCGCCGGGCCTGCCCTCCGAGCTGCTGCAAAACCGCCCCGACATGATTGCCGCCGAGCACATGCTCAAGGCCGCCAATGCCCGCATCGGCGCAGCGCGCGCCCTGTTTTTTCCACGCATCGCCCTGACCGGGCTGTCTGGCACAGCCAGTGCCGAGCTCGACGGCCTGTTCGGCGGCGGCACGCGCGTCTGGTCCTTCGCGCCCAGCATTTCCCTGCCGCTGTTCGATGGCGGCGAGCGGCGCGCGCAGCTCGAACTGACCGAAGTACGCCGCGACCTGGCTGTGACGCACTACGAGAACACCATCCAGAACGCCTTTCGGGACGTCGCCGATGCGCTGGCGGCGCGCCAGTGGCAACAGGCACGGCTGGCCACGCTGCAGGCCACTGAAATCACGCAGGCCGAGCGGGCACGCCTGGCGAACCGACGCTATGAAGCCGGCGCCGCGCGGTACTTCGAAGTCCTGGACGCCGAGCGCGACCTGCTGGCGACGCAGCAACAACTGGTGCTTGCGCACCAAGCCCTGCTGATCGCGCGTCTGCGCCTGTACAACGCGCTGGGGGGCGGTTCCACAGGCCTGGACCCCGCCGCGCCTGCGGCGCCATCCGCGCAACGCCAGACCCATTCAACGCCAAGGACGCTCTAAATGAAGACACACCTCAGAAAATGGCTACCCCTGGCCATGCTCGTCATCCTGGGGGCGGGGGCCTGGCTCGCCTGGAGCCACTGGAATGATTCGACCGCAACCGACGGTTTCGTGATGGGCAACGGCCGCATGGAGGCCACCGAGATCGACGTCGCCACCAAGCTGCCCGGGCGGCTGGCCGAAGTGCACGTACGAGAAGGCGATTTCGTGCGCGCCGGCGACGTCCTGGCGCGCATGGACGTCAGTGCCTTGAACGCCGCCCGCAGCGAAGCCGAGGCCCGGCACGCGCAGGCCCGCCACGGCGTCGCCACGGCACACGCGCAGGTGGCCCTGCGCGAGAGCGACCTGCGTGCCGCCCGGGCACTGGTCACGCTGCGCGAAAGCGAACTCGATGCCGCCCGCCGGCGCCTGAACCGTTCAGAAGCGCTGGCGCGTGACGGCGCCTCGTCACAGCAGGAACTCGATGACGATCGCGCCCGCGTGCAAGGCGCGCAAGCCGCCCTCGCCGCCGCCCAAGCCCAGGCTGACGCGGCCGTCGCGGCCATTCAAGCCGCCCAGACCCAAGTGACCGGCGCCGAAGCGCAAGTGGCCGCGGCTGTCGCCAGCGTGGCGCGCATCGATGCCGACCTGCAGGACGCCGACCTGCGCGCCCCGCGTGATGGCCGCGTCCAGATCATCACGGCCCGCGCGGGCGAGGTACTGGGTGCCGGCGGTCGCGTGTTGAACCTGCTCGATCTGGCCGATGTCTACATGACGTTTTTCGTACCCGAGACCGACGCCGGGCGCATTGCCCTGGGCAGCGAAGTCCGCATCGTGCTGGATGCCGCGCCCGAATACGTCATTCCGGCACAGGTGTCCTTTGTAGCAAGCCAGGCCCAGTTCACGCCCAAAACCGTCGAGACCGCCAGCGAACGCCAGAAGCTGATGTTCCGGGTACGCGCCCAACTGCCCCCCGCGCTGCTGCGCCGGCACCTCGAACAGGTCAAGACGGGTGTGCCGGGGGTCGCCTGGCTGAAACTCGATGCACAGGCCCACTGGCCCGAATCCCTTGCGGTCACCCAGTCGCTGCAGACGATCCTGGAGGACTGAGGTCGCACGATGAACGCCCCTGAGGCCCCTCTGTCCCCTGTCATTCGGCTGCGCGACGTGCGCCTGCGCTACGGTCAGGTCCAGGCCCTGGATGGCATCGACCTCGAGCTCCCGGGTCGCTGCATAGTCGGGCTGATCGGCCCCGATGGCGTTGGCAAATCCAGCCTGCTGTCTCTGCTTGCCGGCGCACGCCGGATCCAGCACGGCACAGTCGAAGTCCTGGGCGGCGATATGCGCCAAACCGCCCATCGCAGCCAGGTGGGGCCACGCATTGCCTACATGCCGCAAGGGCTGGGGCGCAACCTCTATCCCACGCTGTCGGTCGAGGAGAACCTGCAGTTTTTCGGGCGCCTGTTCGGCCACGGCCACAGCGAACGCCGGCAGCGCATCGATCGGCTGACGCAGGCCACTGGCCTGTATCCGTTCCTGCACCGGCCAGCCGGCAAGCTCTCGGGCGGCATGAAGCAAAAGCTCGGCCTGTGCTGTGCACTGATCCACGATCCCGACCTCCTGATCCTGGACGAGCCCACGACGGGCGTGGATCCGCTGGCACGGGCCCAATTCTGGGATCTGATCGCGCAAATCCGTGCCGAACGGCCTGGCATGAGCGTGGTGGTGGCCACCGCCTACATGGATGAAGCCCAGCGCTTCGATTGGCTCGTGGGCATGGATGACGGGCGGATCCTCGCCACCGGCACACCCGCCGAACTGCTGCGGCGCACTGGCAGCACCTCGCTCGAGGCCGCCTTCATCGGCCTGCTGCCCGAACACAAGCGGCAGGATCACGCCGAAGTGGTCATTCCGCCGCTGCAGGTGGACGACGGCGACATCGCCATCGAAGCCCGTGACCTGACCATGCGTTTTGGCGATTTCATCGCAGTCGACCACGTCAGCTTCCGCATTCGCCGCGGCGAGATATTCGGATTCCTCGGCTCCAACGGCTGTGGCAAGACCACCACCATGAAAATGCTGACCGGTCTGCTCGAACCCAGCGAAGGCCAGGCCTGGTTGTTCGGTCAGCCGGTCGATGCCGCCAACCCCGCCACCCGCAAGCGAGTCGGCTACATGACACAAGCCTTCTCGCTGTACAGCGAGCTGACGGTACGCCAGAACCTGGTGCTGCACGCGCAGCTGTTCAGCGTGCCCGATGCCGAAATCCCCGGCCGCGTGCACGATATGGTGCGGCGTTTCGGCCTGGACGAAGCCATCGACAAGCTGCCGCCCCAATTGCCGCTGGGGATGCGCCAGCGCTTGTCGCTGGCCGTTGCCATGGTGCATCAACCCGAGCTCCTGATCCTGGACGAACCCACGTCCGGGGTGGACCCGGTTGCCCGCGATGCGTTTTGGCGGCTGCTGGTGACGCTCTCGCGACGCGACCGGGTCACCATCTTCATCTCCACCCACTTCATGAACGAGGCCGCGCGCTGCGACCGCATGTCCATGATGCACGCCGGCCGGGTGCTGGACAGCGACACGCCCGCCCGGCTGGTCGAAAAGCGGGGGGCCGGCTCGCTCGAAGAAGCGTTCATCGGCTACTTGCTGGAGGCGAGCGGCGAGAGCGGCGAGAGCGGCGAAACCGCCAGGCCCGCTTCAGCGACCGGCGCTGCGTCGACCCCGCCAGCGACTTCCGCCCCTTGCGCGTTGCCAACGGCGTCGACCCCGCCAACGCCGCGCGATGCGCCCTCCGGCCAATCGGGCCCAGGCGGGCCGTCCCACCCGCCATTCCAGCGCAGGCCGTTCAGCCCGCAGCGCCTGTTGGCCTATCTATGGCGCGAGACCCTCGAACTGCAGCGCGATCCGATCCGGGCCACATTGGCGCTGGCAGGCTCGATCCTGCTGATGTTCGTGATCGGCTTCGGCATCAGCATGGACGTGGAAGACTTGCGCTATGCCGTACTGGATCACGACCAGACTACGCTGAGCCGGGACTACGCGCTGCAACTGTCCGGATCGCGTTACTTCATCGAGCAGCCAGCCATCGTCGACCATGCCGACCTCGACCGGCGCATGCGCAGCGGCGAGCTGATGCTCGCCCTGGAGATCCCCGAAGGCTTCACGCGCGACCTGCTGCGCAATCGCCCCGTACAGATCGGCGCCTGGGTGGACGGCGCCATGCCGCAACGCGCCGAGACGGTGCAAGGGTATGTACAAGGCATGCACCAGCATTGGCTGGCCAGCAGGCTGGCCGAACGCGTCGGGCACCAGCCCGCGACCGCCCACATCGAGACGCGCTTTCGCTATAACCCAGACGTCCAGAGCCTGCCGGCCATGGTACCGGCCGTCATTCCGCTGCTGCTCCTGCTGCTGCCGGCCATGCTCGCAGCCCTGGCAGTAGTGCGCGAAAAAGAAACCGGCGCCATCATCAACCTGTACGTCACGCCCGCCACCCGCACCGAATTCCTGCTCGGCAAACAGCTGCCCTACGTGGCACTGGCCCTGCTCAATTTTCTGATCATGAGCCTGCTGGCCGTCACCGTGTTTGGCGTACCGGTGCTGGGCAGCTTCCCAGCGCTGCTGCTGGCGGCGTTGATCTTCAGCGTCGCCTCGACCGGAATGGGCCTGCTGGCGTCGTCGGTCACCCGCAGCCAGATTGCCGCCCTGTTCATCACCATGGTGGCCACGCTCGTGCCCGTGACCCAGTTCGCCGGCCTGATCGACCCCGTACCTTCGCTCGAAGGCGCTGGCCGCCTGATCGGTGAACTGCATCCCGCCAGCCACATGATCACCATCAGCCGCGGGGTGTTCAACAAGGCGCTGGGGTTCACCGACCTGCCCGATGCATTCCTCACAATGGCGCTGTCCATCCCGGTGATCGTGGGTCTGGCCATCGCCCTGCTCAGGAAACAGGAGCGCTAGATGCGGACGCAGACACTCGCCAACATCCGCCGCCTGGGCATCAAGGAACTATGGAGCCTGTGGCGCGACCCCATGATGCTGGTGCTCATTCTTTACGTGTTCACCGTGGCGGTGTACACGGCGGCCACCGCGATGCCCGAAACGCTGCACAATAGCCCGATCGCGATTGTCGATGCCGACGACACGCCGCTGTCGCGGCACATCATCTCGGCCTTCCAGCCCCCGCAGTTCGTGTGGCCGGCGATGATATCCATGCGCGACGTGGATCCAGCCATGGACCGGGGGCTGTACACCTTTGCCTTGCAGATCCCGCAAGGCTTCCAGCGCGACGTGCTGGCGGGCCGCAACCCTGCCGTGCAGCTGAACGTGGATGCCACCCGCATGAGCCAGGCGTTCACCGGCAGCAACGCGGTGCAACAGATCGTGATGGGCGAAATCAATGAATTCGTCCAGCGGCAGCGCGGCCAGACCGTACAGCCCATCGAATTGGCTTTGCGCTATCGGTTCAACCAGACCCTGGACAACCGCTGGTTCGGCAGCCTGATGCAGGTCATCAACTACATCACCATGCTGTCCATCATCCTCACCGGGGCGGCCCTGATCCGCGAACGCGAGCACGGCACGGTCGAGCATCTGCTGGTGATGCCCGTGACCCCCACCGAGATCATGCTCTCGAAAATCTGGTCGATGGGGCTCGTGGTGCTGCTGGCCTCAACCCTGTCGATCCACCTGGTGGTGCGCGGCCTGCTGGGGGTGCCCATCGAGGGTTCGCTGTGGCTGTTTTTCACCGGGGCGGCTTTATGCCTGTTCGCAACCACGTCGATGGGGATCTTCCTGGCCACGATAGCGCGCAACATGCCGCAGTTCGGCATGCTCCTGGTGCTCATCCTGCTGCCCCTGCAGATGCTCTCGGGCGGGTTTACCCCGCGCGAGAACATGCCCGACCTGGTGCAGTACATCATGCTGCTGGCACCCACCACGCACTTCGTCGAACTGGGCCAGGCCATCCTCTACCGGGGCGCCGGCCTCGACGTCGTCTGGCGGCCGTTCCTGTGGCTGATCGCCATCGGCACGACGCTGTTCGTGCTCTCGATGGCGCGCTTCAGAAAGACCATCAGCCGGATGGCCTGATCCACGCCAAAGGACTCTCCATGCTCAACCCCATGACAGCCCTGCAGGACACCACCGACTACCTCCTGGACGCCTGGCAACGCAGCCTGCTGTATGCCGACATCATGCGTGAGCGCGGCAACCAATATCAGGCTCACAAGCGCGAAACCATCCCCAACGTCCTGGATTTTCCGGCGGAGATCGTGCTGCGCGGCGACGCGCTCGAGCGGCCTGTCAACTATGGCCTGGTCCGTATCCGACCGCCCGCCGACATGCCCTGCGACGAACGCAAGCGCCCATTCATCATCATCGACCCGCGCGCAGGCCACGGACCCGGGATCGGCGGCTTCAAGGCAGACAGTGAGATCGGCGTCGTGCTGGCCGCCGGACACCCCTGTTATTTCATCGGTTTCACACCACAGCCCATGCCCGGGCAGTCGGTCGAGGACGTGATGCGCGCCGAAGCCGCGTTCGTGCGGGCGGTCGCCGAACGGCACCCGCAGGCGCAGGGCCGGCCAGCCGTCATCGGCAATTGCCAGGCGGGTTGGCAGATCCTCATGGCGGCCGCTGTCTGGCCCGAGCTGTTCGGCCCCATCATCGTGGCCGGCACCCCGCTGTCGTACTGGGCGGGCTGGCGCGGCCGCGATCCCATGCGCTACATGGGGGGCCTGACCGGCGGCAGCTGGCTGACCGCGCTGGCCAGCGATCTGGGCGGCGGCCACTTCGACGGCGCCTGGCTGGTGCAGAATTTTGAAAAACTCAATCCGGCCAATACCTGGTGGGGGAAAAACCATCATCTGTATGCAGAGGTGGATACCGAAGGGCCGCGTTATCTGAAGTTCGAAAAATACTGGGGCGGCTACGTCTGCCTGAATGACATCGAGATGCAAACCATCGTCGATGACCTGTTCATCGGCAACAAGCTCGCCTCGGCCGAGCTGGTGACCAGCGACGGCGTACGCATCGACCTGCGCAACATCCGCTCACCCATCGTCGTGTTCTGTTCTCACGGCGACAACATCACCCCGCCACCCCAGGCGCTGGGCTGGATCACCGACCTGTATCGCGACACGGACGATGTCCGGGCGCACGATCAGACCATCGCATACGCCACTCACGACAGCATCGGACACCTGGGGATCTTCGTCTCATCGGCGGTGGGACGCAAGGAACACGCCAAATTCGCCAACAACATCGAACTCATCGATTCGCTGCCGGCGGGGCTGTTCGAGCTGAGCGTGGCGGACAAGAAACCAGGCGAATCCCACGATGATCTGGTCCAGGGTCAATACCGAATGACGGTACACCAGCGTACGGTCGCCGACGTGCGCGCCATCGTCGCTCCCGACCCGGTCGGGGCTGCGGCCAGCGACCGGCGCTTCGCAGCGGCGGCCCACGTATCGCAAATCAACCTGGCGCTGTACCGGCGCCTCATGCAACCCTGGATTCGCAGCCTGATCACCCCCCAGGCCGCCTCGCTGCTACGCAGCAGCCACCCCTTGCGCATCCGCTACGAACTCTGGTCGGACGCGCACCCCCTGGCTGGCCCCATCCAGCAACTGGCCGGCAACGCCCGGGCGCAACGCGCACCCGTGCACCAAGACAATCCCTGGTGGCGATGGCAGGAAGCGACGTCGGATGCCATCATGGCTGCGCTGGACGGCTGGCGCGACCAGCGCGACCGCTGGTACGAATGGTTCTTCGAGACAGGGTACGACCAGCCCCTGGTCCAGGCGCTCGCCGGACAGGCTGACCGGCACGCGCCAGCACGCCGGCATCCAGGCAACAGCCCGGAACACCAGGCCCTGATGCGCAAGAAGCAGGCCGATGCAAAAGCAGCGCTTATCCAGGGTGGCCTGGATGCCGCCACCATACGCGCGCTGTACCACGTACTGCACTGCAGGCGCGAGATCGACGAACGCCAATATCAGCTGGCCCTGCGGCTGTTTCACAGCCGGCAAAGCGTTCCGCCGTCCTCGGCGCATTATCGCGCCCTGGCGCGCACACAAGCGCTGTTGATGCAAGTGGCGCCCGATCAGGCCATGGCGTCGCTGCCGCGCCTGCTGGCCGGTGAACCCGCGGCAGATATCCTGCAGGCCATGCGCCACCTCGAAGCGATCCTGAATGCCGGAGGGCCTTTGCAGGGTCCGGCGCTCGAGCGCTGGCAACATATACGCAAGCTCTTCGAGGACGCCGCACAAAAGCCCGCCCCGAATCCCCCACTATTGGCCGACAATACGGATTCCGCCCGCCACGGGCGCCACCGTTCCGGCCCCAAAACCCATGACTGACACCCCTTCTTCCGCGACCGCCCCGCACGCCCAGGCGTTGAGCGGCATCAACAGGCTGATCGCCCACGTGCAGGGCCAGCCCGTCATACGCACAGCCATCGTGCATCCCTGCGACGTACTCAGCCTGGGTGGCGCGCTGGACGCGTGCCAGGCCGGCATCATCGAGCCCATTCTGGTCGCGCCACAGGCCCGGCTGCAGGCCGTGGCCACAGAGGCGGGCCTGGACCTGACCGGCCTGCGCATCATCGACGTGCCGCACAGCCATGCCGCAGCCGCCACCGCCGTTCAGATGGCGGCCCATGGCGAGGTCGAAGCGCTGATGAAAGGCAGCCTGCACTCCGATGAGCTGCTGGCCGCTCTGATCGCGCCACAGGCGGGCCTGCGCACCGAACGGCGCATCACGCATTGCTTCGTGATGGAGACGGCCGCCTATCCGCGCCCGTTCATCATCAGCGACGCAGCCATCAATATCGCACCCACGCTCGAGGTCAAAGCAGACATCGTGCGCAATGCGATCGACCTGGCCCACGTGATCGGGGTGCCAGAGCCCAAGGTGGCCATACTGGCCGCCGTCGAAACCGTCAATCCGCGCATGCGATCGACCCTCGATGCGGCGGCACTATGCAAGATGGCCGACCGGGGCCAGATCCTCGGCGGAATCCTCGATGGCCCCCTGGCCTTCGACAACGCCGTCTCGCCCGAAGCCGCGCGCGTGAAAGGGATACGATCCGCGGTCGCCGGACAGGCCGATATCCTGATCGTCCCAGACCTGGAAAGCGGCAACATGCTGGCCAAGCAACTCGAATATATGGGCCATGCCGACAGCGCCGGGATCGTGATGGGAGCCCGGGTGCCCGTCGTACTGACCAGCCGTTCAGATTCCCGTCGCACCCGCCTGGCCTCCTGCGCGATTGCGCAGCTGCTGGCCTTGCGCTACCGGATGACGCCCCCATGATCCCTCTGATTCTCGTCCTGAATTGCGGCTCTTCGAGCATCAAGTTCGCCCTGTTCGACATGAGCACGCCGACCATCGCACGCCAGCCGTCGTGGCATGGAAAAGTCGACGGCATCGGCAGCCCGCAGGCCAGCTATGGCGACTCGCAACAGGCCCAGGAAGCCGTGCCACTGGATAGCGCCCGCCCCTACCATTCTGCACTGTCCGTCATCCGTGCCCGTGTTCGCGCCTATCTATCCGACACGCAGCGGATCGCCTGCGTGGCCCACCGCGTGGTGCATGGGGGCAGCAAATATTTTGCGCCGGTGCGCATGGACGCCCAGGTACTGGCCGACCTGAAAAGCTACATACCGCTGGCGCCATTGCATCAGCCCTTCGCGCTCGAAGCCATCGAAGAACTGTTCGCAACCGAACCGGATCTGCCGCAGATCGCCTGCTTCGACACGGCGTTCCATCGCACCCAGGCGCCGATCGAGCAGATGCTGGCCCTGCCATGGTCAGTCTGGGAGCGCGGCGTGCGACGCTACGGTTTCCATGGGCTCTCATACGAATACATGAGCCACGCCCTGCCCGAGCGCCACGGCGAGTTGGCCAACGGCCGGGTCATCGTCGCTCACCTGGGCAACGGGGCGAGCCTGTGCGCGCTGCAGAGCCTGCAAAGCGTGGCGACCACCATGGGCTTCTCGGCGCTCGACGGCCTCATGATGGGCTCGCGCTGCGGTTCGATCGACCCGGGCGCCGTGATCTACCTGATGCAGATCGAAAAGCTGTCGCTGGAGGCGGTCGCGCACATGCTGTATCACGACTCCGGCCTGCGCGGGGTTTCAGGCATTTCGGGCGATCCGCGCGACCTCCTGCCGATCGAGGGCCACAACCCCCGGGCAAGTGCCGCCCTGGCGCTGTACGTGCGCCGTATCGTGCGCGAAATCGGCGCGTTGACGGCCGTATTGGGCGGGTTGGACCTGCTGGTGTTCACGGCCGGCATCGGCGAGCACAGCAACGTGCTGCGCGCGCGGATATGCCAGGATCTCTCGTGGCTGGGCCTGCACCTGGACGCAGAGGCCAATGCCCGGCATGCCGCAGTGATTTCCACGCCTGACAGTCCCGTAACGGTGGGGGTGGAAAAGACGAACGAAGAATGGATTGCCGCCTGGCACAGCGCACGGCTGCTGGCAACCGCCGCCTAACTGGCGGCCCTGCCTTTCAGGAAACCGGGCCCGGGCAGCCGCCCACGCAGGCCCCCGAGCACGTCGGCCGCGACACGGCGAGGCTGAAACACCGACATGTCGATCGAATCGAGCGTGTTCTTGACCATCAGGCCCAGCTCGGTATCCCCTTCGATGACCAGACGGCGGCTGAAAAACAAGGTGTCCGGGTCTTCGACCCGCTGCAGCAGGCAATAGAAATCCCAGGCGGTGGCGCGAAAGACCAGATCGGGCTCGGCCACCGACCCCCGAAGCGCGCGGAAGGCGCCATCACGCCAGGTGTAGTCGAAGGCCAGCCCGGCATCGGCGACTTCGATGCGCAGCTGGCGCTGTTCGAGGCGTTGCAGCGTGTCGGGGTGCAGATGCCGGGCAAGGACCAGGTTGAGCCCCGTGACGAACAGCACCGAGCCGGGGTAGCGGGGTAGATGGCCCAGCGCGCGGCCAGCGGCTGGGGCACGCGGTACGCCGGTGAGGAAGTGGATTGCATGACGGTCTCCGAAAAAGTGGCCCGACGAGGCCGGGGCATCAGGCCGCCGACGCCTGCGGCGGCAGGACCATGTCCAGCCCGGGGCGCCCATGCCAATAGCCATTGCAGGGGCCTTCGGGCATGGCGGGCACGAGGCGCTCGTGGGCCTGGGCAGCGCTTTCCTGGCCGTCGAGTACAGCGCGAAACGCCTGCACGACCGCATCCATGCGCCGTGATTGCGGGCTGAGACGGATCACGTCGACACCCAGGCGGGACAGCGCTTCGAGTTCGTGGATCAGGGTGTAAGTAAGGGCCGATTGCGTCTGGATGCCGTTAATGGTGAGAAACGCCTGGGATTCCTTGGTTTCGAGCAGCAGACCATCTGGATATTCCATGCACACATACTGGCAGTTGTCTTTTGGGAAATTGCGGTTGCGGGCGGTGAAGCAGCGTGCCGAACACGCCAGCGGCATGCGGCCGTAGGCGAACACCTCGGTTTGCATGCCAGCCGGCCTGTCGCGCTGCAGCTGCTCGAGCCCGGCGCGCCCCATTTCGAGAGGCATGACCCAGCGCACGGCGCCCTGTTCGGCCATGACGTCCAGCGTGGGCTTGCTATAGATGTTCAGGAAGGGCCCCGCGACGAAGGGCGCGCCCTGCATGCGGTGTACGGCGCCCATGTCGTTGGCCTCGACTGCGAACCGGTCATTTTCGGTGATCCGGTAGAGGGTCTTGAGCTCCTGGCCGGATTCGAGCAGGACCTGGGTGGAAAGAATCGGGGTCTTGCCGGCGGCAGCCAGCATGTCGGCGATCTCGAGCCAGTCGGGCAGGCGCAATTCATGCCTGCGCGAACAGACGGTTTCCCCCAGATAGACGATATCCACGGGCCAATCGGCCACGGCGGCGTAGAACTCGAGTGTCGTCACCCGAGGCCAGTAGTACTGCAATGGCCCCAAAGCGATTTTCATGATGATGCCTTTCAGGTTATTTCCAGGGCCGATGGTAGGCCCCCAGGGTATGCTGCTGGCCTTCGGCCACCTTGTTGAGTTCGGCCATCCAGGCGGGATGCACCGAATAGCGGGTCTGGCTGGCGCGGGCGTGGTCGATGGCCTGGCGCCAGACCTGGGTGACCTGCGCCACGTAGGCGGGGCTGCGCTGGCGCCCTTCGATCTTGATGGCGCGCACCCCCATGGCCATGAGCCGGGGCAGCAATTCGAGGGTGTTGAGGCTGGTGGGTTCTTCGAGGGCGTAGTAGTTTTCCCCGGCGACGTCGAAGCGCCCTTTGCACAGGGTGGGATACCCGGCGTTTTCGCCTTCTTCGTAGCGGTCGATCAGTACGCCATTGAGCCGCGAATCGAGCCCTTGGGGCGTTTGCTGCCAGCGCACATGCCGGGCCGGCGAGCACACGCCATGCGTGTTGGGGGATTCGCCAGTGGCATAGGATGACAGGGCGCAGCGCCCTTCGACCATGACGCACAGGCTGCCGAAGCCGAACACTTCGATTTCGACGGGCGTATTCTCGCAGACCTGCTGCACCTGGGCCACGGACAGCACGCGGGGCAGGACCGCCCGCGCCACGCCAAAGTGCTCGTGGTAGAACTGGATGGCTTCGTAGTTGGTGGCCGACCCCTGCACGGACAGGTGCAAACGCAAGCCCGGATATTGCCGGCTTGCATAGGCCATGAGGCCGGGGTCGGCGACGATCAGGGCATCCACGCCGGCATCGGCGGCCCGATCGACCGCCTGGCGCCAGAGTGGCCAGGCATCGGGCTGCGGGTACGTGTTGAGCGCCAGCAACACCTTGCGCTGGCGGTCGTGTGCATAACGGATGCCTTCGGCAATGGCGGCTTCGTCGAAGTTCAGGCCGGCGAAATTGCGCGCGTTCGTGGCATCGCGAAAGCCCAGGTAGACACAGTCGGCGCCGTGGTCGACCGCGGCCTTGAGGGCCGGCAGGCTGCCGGCCGGACAAACGAGTTCGAAGCGGGCATCATCGTGGTGGTGGATTACGCCGGGGCGTGCATGGGCAGCTGCAGACATGGGGCACTTCCAAAAAATGCGGCGGTCGGGAGGCGGCCGCCGGGCAACCGACCCAACTCACGGGCGCTTGCCCGCAGTTCGGCCAACCCCAAGGGTAACCCAGGCACATGGCCATTTCGCCAGATCATCAGCTACTATGCCTGTTGCAGGAAAATTAAACCTTAATCCGGATCAAGAATCACGCAATTCACCCCCATGACAGCCCCTGATCTCACCCTGGACGTGCGCGGATTGCCCGCGCCGCAACCGCTCGAGCAGTGCCTTGAGGCACTGACCGGGCTGCACCGCGGGCAGCAACTGCACATGCTGATCGACCGCGAACCGTGGCCCCTGTTCACCATGCTGGAAAGAGACGGCTACGAATACTGCTGTACCTTCGAGGACACGCACTTCCAGGTTTCCATCTGGCACGCCTGAACCATGCAGCGCGCCCTGGATTTCGACAAGACCCCTGCACTGGGCGTGCCCCTGCCCTTTTTGCTGAACGTGCCGCTGTTCGCCCTATTGGCCGGGCTGCTCGCCACCTGGGCCGGGCCCGATTTCCTGGCTTCGCGCTGGTCGGGGCAGACCCTGGCCCTGACGCATCTATGGACGCTCGGGATACTCGGCAGCGCGATGCTGGGGGCCCTGCTGCAGATCCTGGCGGTGGCCTGCAACGTCCCCACCCCAGGAATCGGGCGGCTGGTGCGGTGGGTCCATCCGCTGCTGACCACCGGTACGCTGCTGCTCGCCGCGGGCTTTCTATGGTGGTGGCCCACAGCCTGGCTGTCGGCCGTCATCTTTCTGGCGGCTGCCTTCCTGTCGTATCTGGCTACCGTGGCGTGGGGCCTGTGGCTGCACCGCCGGCAAGTCTATCGGGGCGCTCGCGAAATCCTGGTGCCCGTGCGCGCCGCCCTGGCCTCTCTGGCCCTGACCGTGCTCTTCGGCGCTTCGCTTGCCGGCGCCCTGGGTCTGAGCCTGACCCTGCCGGACTGGCTCGGCAGTCATGTACTCTGGGGCCTGGCCGGCTGGGGGGGCCTGCTGCTCATGGGCATGACTTTCCAATTGCTGCCCATCTTCCAGGTCACCGAAATCTATCCCAAGGCCATGACGCGCTGGCTGCCGCTGCTGGTGCCCATCCTCCTGCTCGCATGGACGGCGCTGGACGCCTCCGAAGGCCTGCCGCGCCCGATGCGCGAGACGATCGAACTGATCCTGATCGCGTGCTATGCGCTCTGGGGGGCCACGACCCTGCAGCGTCTTTGGACGCGCAAACGCCCGACCCCGGAAGCCACCACCTTGTTCTGGTACGTGAGCATGCTGTCACTGCTGGCCTGTGCCCCTCTGTGGATCTGGATGACGCACGGCCACGGCCCGCAGGCGTCGCTGGTGCTGGGGGTGGCGATCATCGTGGGCGTGCTGGGCTCGGCCGTCAACGGCATGCTGTACAAGATCGTGCCCTTCCTGCTCTGGAAACATGCCCAGGACTCGATCAGCGGGCCAGGCCGCGACCCGGCCATGGCGCGGGTCTATCTCAAGGTGCTGCCCAAGATGGCCACGTACATCAGCGAAACGGCCGCGCAGGCACAATGGGCGGCGCATTTGGCGATGACACTGGGCTGGCTGCTGGCCGCAGCCGGCTGGCAGCCGGCACGCCACGCCGCCGGCCCCCTGCTGATCCTCTCGGCCCTGTTGCTCGCCTTCAACCTGGGGCGCGCCCTGCTACGGTATCGGCGCGCGGTACGGGCCGTGGCAGCCGTGGCGGCCGCCCATGCCCGCTAGGCGGCCCAAGTAACTGCGCGGGCGGCGTCCGGCCGGGGCCTCGCCGGCGCCTGGTCAGCCGCGATAGTCGCGCAGCCCCTGGGGATCGATGATGGTGTATTCGCGGCCGCGCACGCGCAGCAGGCCCTTGTCGCTCATGTCGCGCAACAGACGCGAGAAATGCTCTGGCGACAGGTTCAGCCTGGAGGCCATCACGGCCTTGCCGATTTCGATGCGAAACGATTCGCCCACCAGGCCGCGCGATTCCTTCAGCAGCCATGAGACCAGCCGCTGCGGCGCCGTCTTCAGGGTATAGGCCTCTACGTCACCCATCAGGTTGTAGAGGCGCCCGCTGAGCCCGGCCAGCATCTTGCGGGCGATGCGCGGATTTCGGTCCAGCTGCTCGAACAAGGCGTCGCGCCCTACATGCAGCAACAGGGAATCACGCAACGCGACTGAAGTCACGATGTAATCCTGGCCCATGAACATCAAGGCCTCGCCAAAGCCGTCGCCCGGGCCGATCAGACGCACCACCCGTTCGGCGCCGCTGCTGGACACGAACAGCAGCTTGACCAGGCCGTACATGACCACGTGAAAGCCGACACAAGGATCGCCGCGCTGGAAAATGACTTCGTCTCGCGCCACCTTGATTTCCGTGGTCCCGGCCACGATAGGCTGCAGCTCTTCGGGCGGCAGTTCGTTGAATAACGGCACCTGGGCAAGAAAAGCGGCAATCCGTTTCTCGCGCTTGCGCTCTTCCGCGGTCCTTTGGGCGATAGACGCCGCGGACTTGCTAGAATCGTCCGAATCATGATCCGCTTTCTGTACACCACCCTCGGGTCGGTGGCCCTGGGCCTGGGTTTCCTGGGGATTTTCCTGCCCTTGCTGCCCACGACCCCCTTTCTTCTGCTGGCCGCCTTCTGTTATTTGCGCGGCTCTGCTCGCATGCATGCCTGGCTGATGTCCCATCCTGTCCTCGGTCCGTATATCCGCGACTTCCAGGAGGGGCGCGGAATCCCCCTGCAAAGTAAATGCATCGCCCTGGCGCTGATGTGGCCATCATTGGCCGTGTCCGCCTGGATCATGCCAGTGGCATGGGCCCGCTGGCTACTGCTGATACCGGGCATCGGCGTCAGCATCTATTTATGGCGCCTGCCCACCCGGGCGGCCACACCCCGCCAGCCCACCCCCCATCACGATCAGATCAACCGTGAATAGGTCGCTACGCGCGGCCGACGCACGTACTGATCGAACACCATGGCCAGGGCCCGCACGAACACGCGCCCCTTGGGCAGGATCCGCAGGCCCTGGTCATCGACCACCAGCAGGCCCGACTGCACCTGGGGCTGGAGCTGCTGCAGTTCGGCCGCGAAGTGCTTGGTAAAGGATACGCCATGCGTGCGCTCGAAGTGCGCAAAATCGATCGGCATACTGCACATGATGGCCATGATGACCGCGCGGCGCAAGGCATCTTCCGGACTCAGGTCGAAGCCCTTGGCGGTGGGCAGCAGACCCTGAGTGACCCGGTCTGTGTAGGCATTCAGAGAGTGATGATTCTGCACGTAAGCGTTGCCGACCTTGCCGATGGCCGAAATCCCGAAACCGACCAAATCACATTCGGCGCGAGTCGTATAGCCCTGGAAATTTCGGTGCAGCCCCAGGTTGAGCCGGGCGCGGTTCAGTTCGTCGTCCGGCTTGGCGAAATGATCCAGCCCAATGTAGACATACCCCGCATCGAGCAACCGCCTGACCGACATCAGAAAGATCTGCAGGCGGGTGTCGGCCGACGGCAGATCTTCGGCGCGAATGAGCCGCTGTGATTTGAAGCGATCGGGCAGATGCGCATAGTTGTACAGTGCGATGCGATCGGGCGAGAGCTCGATCAGCTGGTCGAGCGTGCGCCCGAAGGTGACCAGGGTCTGCTTGGGCAAGCCATAGATCAGATCGGCGTTGATGGACTGGAAACCGTTGTCCCGGCTGGCCTGAAGGGCCACGCGCACCATGTCGTATGGCTGGATCCGGTTGACCGCCGCCTGCACGTCGGGGTCGAAATCCTGCACGCCGAAGCTGGTGCGGTTGAAACCCAGCCCGGCCAGCATGGCCAGGGAATCCGGCGTGACCGTGCGTGGATCGATTTCGACCCCCAGCTCCGCATCTGGGGAAAAATCGAAATGGCGGCGCAGGTGATCCATGAGGCTGCCGAGCTCGGCTGCGCTCAGGAAGGTGGGCGTGCCTCCGCCCAGGTGCAGCTGCACGGCCTGCCGATGCGAACCCAGGTGGGGATCGAGCAGATCCATTTCCTGGAACAAGACCTGCAGATATTCGGCCGAGCGGCTGTGATCCCGGGTGATGATCTTGTTGCAGGCGCAAAAATAGCAGAGGGATTCGCAGAATGGCAGGTGCACGTACACGGACAGGGGCACGGCCCGCGGCGCCGCCGCCCGCTGGGCCAGGTGTTCAATGTAGCGCTCGGCCTCGTAGCTCTGCTGAAAACGATCCGCCGTCGGGTAGGACGTGTACCGGGGCCCGGACTGATCGAAGCGACGAATCAGGGTTTCGGAGATTTCCAGGTCTGCGAACGCTTCGAGCGAAGCGCCAGAAAAGTCGGTGGCAAGTAGAGACGACATGGCTGAAGTTCCCGGGCGAATACCAAACGCGCCCACGCCAAGGCCGACGTGTGCGCCAAACGCCTCATTGTCGTGCATCCGCGCCCGACTGCGTGAAGGAATGGGCGCAAGTCTTGACTCAGATCAAACGGCATCTTCGCGTATCATATTCGCCTGGTGCTTTCTCTTTCATGCGCATACGACCCGAACCATGCTTCTGACGTTGATCCTGGCGATCCCTTTTGCCGGCGGCCTGTGTGCAGCCCTGTTGCCGGCAACCGCCAGGCGCGCCGGGGCCTGGCTCGCCGGGGGCAGCGCGCTGCTGTGCCTGCTGCTGGCGCTGATCCTGACCCCCGACGTCGCGGCCGACGGCATGGTCAAGCTCAGTCTGCCATGGATCCCGATCCAGGGGGTCGACCTGACCTTGCGCATGGATGGCTATGCATGGCTGTTCGTGGTGATCATTTCGGCCCTGGGCGGGCTGATCGCCCTGTACGCCCATTATTACCTGTCGGCGCGCGATCCGGTACCACGCTTCTTCGCGTTCCTGTTGAGCTTCATGGGCGCCATGCTGGGCATCGTGCTGTCGGGCAATCTCATCCAACTGCTGGTGTTCTGGGAGTTCACCAGCCTGTCGTCCTTCATGCTGATCGGCTATTGGTCACATCGCATGGATGCCCGGCGTGGCGCCCGCATGGCGCTGCTCATCACCGGCAGCGGTGGTTTCTGCCTGCTGGCCAGCATGCTCATCATCGGCCATATCGTCGGCAGCTACGATCTGGATGCCGTCCTGGCGGCCGCCCCACTGATCCGCAACCACCGCTGGTATCCGATACTGCTCGTGCTGCTGGCGCTGGGCGCCCTCACCAAAAGCGCCCAGTTTCCTTTCCATTTTTGGCTGCCGAACGCCATGGCCGCCCCCACGCCCGTATCCGCCTATCTGCACTCGGCCACCATGGTCAAGGCCGGGGTCTTCCTGCTGGCGCGCTTCTGGCCGATTTTTTCCGGTACGGACTGGTGGACCTGGATCATCGGCGGCGCAGGGCTGTGCTCGCTGCTGCTGGGGGCCTACGCGGCCACCTTCCAGCGCGATATGAAAGGGGTCCTGGCCTACTCGACCATCAGCCATCTGGGGTTGATCACACTGCTGCTGGGGATGAACAGCCGCCTGGCCCTGGTGGCCGCCATCTTCCACATCGTCAATCACGCCACATTCAAGGCCTCGCTATTCATGGCGGCCGGCATCGTGGATCACGAAACCGGCACCCGCGACCTGACCCGCCTGTCGGGCCTGCGCCAGGCCATGCCCCTGACCGCCACCCTGGCGATGGTCTCGGCGGCCGCCATGGCCGGGGTGCCGTTGCTGAACGGTTTTCTATCCAAAGAAATGTTTTTTGCGGAAACCGTGTTCATCACCGGGCACTGGATCACCCGCTGGGGCCTGGCCACGGCGGCGGTGATCGCCGGCGCCTTCAGCGTGGCGTATTCGCTGCGCTTCATCCTGCAGGTGTTCTTTGGCCCACCGGCCACCGATCTCCCCCACACCCCCCATGATCCAGATCGCATGATGCTCATCCCCTGCGCGATCCTGGTGTTTTTCTGCCTGGCCATCGGCATGGCACCCGGGGTGTTCGTCAAGCCCGTGCTCGAGCTCGTGATGCAGGCCTTGCTGGGCGAGCGGGTCCCCGCATTCAACCTGCAGCTGTGGCATGGGGTCAATCTGCCGCTGCTCATGAGCCTGATTGCCACGGGCGGCGGCATCCTCATTTATGCCGCCCTGCGCGGCTACGACCGGCGCAGGCCGGGCCAAGTGCCTTTCATCTACCGCTTCGATGGCCGGCAAAGCTTCGAGCTCTGGCTCGAGGCTCTGGATGCCGGCGCCGCCCGCCTGATGCTGTGGCTGCAGACCCAGCGCCTGCAACCCCAGGTCCTGCTGCTGATTCTATGCACGCTGACGGTGGCCCTGCTGCCCCTGATGCAGTCCTCCTGGTGGCCGCAGCATGCCCGGTCCACGCCGACCCAATGGTCGTTTGCGCTGATGTGGCTGGCCGGCAGCGCGTGCGCCATCATGGCGGCGTACCAGGCCAAATATCACCGGATCGCGTCCTTGATGCTGGCGAGTGCGGCGGGGCTGGTCACCTGCATCACCTTCGCCTGGCTGTCAGCCCCCGACCTGGCGCTTACGCAGCTGACGGTGGAAGTGGTCACGACGATTCTGATCCTGCTCGGGCTGCGCTGGCTGCCGCCGCGCATCGAAGAGTTCCCCGGCCCCACGCGCCAGCGTACCCTGTGGCGCCGGCGCCGCGATTTCACGGTGGCCACCCTGGCTGGCACAGCCATGGCCCTGATGGCCTGGGTCATGATGACCCGCCCCGCGGCCCGGCACAGCATCGCCCACTATTTCGTTGAGCAGGCCTGGCCCCTGGGGGGCGGCGCCAACGTGGTCAACGTGATCCTGGTCGATTTCCGCGCCTTCGATACATTTGGCGAAATTACGGTCGTAGGCATCGTCGCCCTCAGTGTATACGCCCTGCTGCGCCGGTTCAGGCCGCCCGCCGAGACCATTGCGGCGCCGTTGCGCCACCGCAACTGGAATGCCGAGACAGTGCGCTTCGAAGAGCCCGACATCCTCGCGCCGTTACCGTACGGCCTGATGCGTATTCCAGCGGTGCTGGTGCGTCTGCTGCTGCCCGTCACCACGATGATCTCGCTGTATTTCCTGTTCCGCGGCCACAACCTCCCCGGGGGGGGATTCGTCGGCGGCCTGATCATGGCCACGGGGATCATCCTGCAATATATGGTCGGCGGCATTCTCTGGGTCGAAGCGCGGCCCCTGATCCGGCCACAGGCATGGATCGCACTGGGCCTGCTGCTGGCCGGCCTGACCGCCATGGCCGCCTGGTGGGCGGGCCAGCCGCTGCTGGCCGCCTTCGGCCTCGACCTGCACCTGCCCTGGATCGGCACCGCCCATCTGTCCAGCGTACTGCTCTTCGATCTGGGGGTCTACATGCTGGTCGTCGGCGCCACTGTCCTGATGATCATTGCCCTGGCCCACCAATCACTGCGCTTTTACCGTCAATTGGCTGAAACGGAAGCGGGGAGCTGAACATGGAATGGATACTGGCATTGGCCATCGGCGTACTGGCCGGCTCGGGGGTCTGGCTGCTGCTGCGTCCGCGCACATTCCAGTTCATCATGGGGCTGGTGCTCATGGCTTATGCCGTCAACCTGTTCATTTTCGCCATGGGGCGACTGCGGCTTGATGCGCCGCCAGTGATCGACCCTGAATGGGCGGATCCCGCCTTGTACGCGGATCCGCTGCCCCAGGCATTGGTACTGACCGCCATCGTCATCGGCTTTGCAACGACGGCGCTCTTTCTGGTGGTGCTGCTCGCCTCGCGCGGCATGAGCCATACGGACCACGTCGATGGCGAGGAACACCAGCCATGAACCTATGGTTCGAGCATCTGCCGGCCCTGCCGGTGCTGATCCCCCTGCTGACGGCCGCGCTCATGCTGCTGACGCGCGACAATCAGCGCCCTGTGCGGGTCGCATTGGGCGCCGTCTCACTGGGCCTGCAGGTGCTGGTGGCCCTGGCCCTGGTCCGGGCCACGCAAGGCATCGGCCGCCCGGCCTGGCCCGACGGGGTGGGCGTCTATCTGCTGGGCAATTGGCCGGCACCCTTTGGCATCGTGCTGGTCGCAGACCGGCTCTCAGCCCTGATGCTGGGGCTGGCGGCGGTGCTGGGCACCTGCGCGTGGGTATACGCAACGGCACGCTGGGACCGCGCCGGCCGACACTTCCATCCCTTGTTCCTGCTGCAGATAATGGGGCTCAATGGCGCCTTCCTGGCGGGCGACCTATTCAACCTATTCGTGTTTTTCGAAATCCTGCTGACCGCGTCCTACGGCCTGATGTTGCACGGCTCGGGCAAGCAGCGCATCGGAGCCGCACTGCATTACATCGCCGTCAACCTGATCGCCTCCTTTCTGCTGCTGATCGCCATTGCAATGATCTACGGCCTGACGGGCACCCTGAATCTGGCCGACCTGGCTGTGCAGGTACAGCGACTGAACCAGGCGGACCGGCAATTGTTCGACAGTGCAGCGGCCATCTTGGGGGTGGCATTCCTGATCAAGGCAGCCGCCTGGCCACTGAACTTCTGGCTTCCCAATGCCTATGTCGAAGCCTGCGCGCCCGTGGCAGCCCTGTTCGCCATCATGACCAAAGTGGGCATCTACGCCCTGCTGCGCATCGGATCACTGCTGCTGCCGGCGGACGCGCCCGCGGCATTCGGCGGCGCATGGATGTTCCCAGCCGGCATCGCCACCCTGCTCTTCGGCACCTTGGGCATGCTGGCCAGCACGCAGGCCAGGCGTATTGCAGCCTACGCCGTGATCACCTCGTCGGGAACTTTGTTCGCGGCTCTGGGCATGCCCGGTGCCACTCTGACAGGCCCAGCCCTGTATTACCTGCTCAGTTCCGTGCTGGGGCTGGGCGCACTGTTCCTGCTGCTCGAGCTCACCGAACGCAGCCAGTCGTTCGGGGCCGACATGCTGGCCATCACCCAGGAGGCCTTTGAAACCGACGAACCCGAAGAGGCCAGCCTGTCCGAACAAGTCGTCGGGGTGCCGTTCCCCGCCACCATGGCCTTCCTGGGTCTGAGCTTCTTCGCCTGCGCCCTGATCGTGGTCGGCCTGCCGCCGCTGTCTGGATTCGTGGCCAAATTCTCGCTGCTGTCGGCCGCGTTGCGCACGGCTGAATTCGGCGCGCCCGACGTCAATGTATGGCTGCTGGTGGCCGTCGTGCTGGGTTCGGGCATGGCCTGCCTGTTCGCCTTCGCACGCAGCGGTATCCGGCTGTTCTGGATTCCGGAAGAGTTGCACATACCCGCGTTGCGCCTGAACGAGGCCGTGCCCATCCTGGTGCTCATAACGGCCACCATGGTGTTGACCGTACGCGCCGGCTCGGTCCTCGAATACCTCGAGGACACGGCCTGGTATCTCAACGAACCCATCCGCTACACGCACGCGGTGCTGGACACCGGCCTGCGGGACACCAAGCCGGCCAGCCTGCCATCATCCAGCCGTCTGGGGGGGTCGCCATGAAACGCTGGCCGGGCACCTTTTTTCTGGCGGGTCTGCTGCTCACTCTATGGCTGGTACTCAACGACAGCCTGTCGCGTGGGCAGATTGCGCTGGGCCTGGCGATTGCCCTCACGCTCAGCCTGCTCGCGCCCATTCTGCGACCCGTACGCGCCCACCCCGCGCGGCCGTTCCTGGCCATGCGCCTGATCGTCCAGGTCGCCATCGATATTGCGCGATCGAACTGGGAAGTCGGCCTGCGCATCCTGCATGGCCAACGCTCGCTGGCCTGCCCGGGATTTCTCGACATTCCATTGCGCCTGCACGACCCCCATGGCCTGGCCGCGCTGGCGTGCATTGTGACGTTCACGCCCGGCACCGTGTGGTCGGGCCACGATCCCGAATCAAACGTTCTGACCCTGCACGTTCTGGACCTGCACGATCCGGCCGGTCTGACCCGGATCATCCAGGACCGTTACGAGGGGCCGCTGATGGAGATATTCGAATGAGCGCGTTTTTGCTGTATTGGGGGGCTGCCTTCGCCCTGCTGTGTTTCACGCTGGGCCTGGCCTGCGCTGCGATCCGCCTGATGCGCGGACCCAGTGCCGAAGACCGTATTCTGGCACTGGACACCATGTATATCAATAGCATGCTGATCCTGCTCGTGCTCGGCCTGCGCTTCGAGGCCGGGCTCTATTTCGACGTCGCCCTGCTGATCGCGCTGTTCGGCTTCGTCGGATCCGCCGCCCTGGCGAAATTCCTTTTGCGCGGCGAGGTGATCGAGCCATGAACGCACTTCCCATCTGGGCTGCCCTGCTCGTGTCGGCGCTGCTGATCGTAGCGGGCTTGGTCACCCTCGTCGGGTCCCTGGGCCTGCTGCGCCTGCGCACCTTCCGGGAACGTATGCACGCACCCACCATGGGCATGACCCTGGGAGCATTCTGTGTAGCGCTCTCGGCCACCATCATGGCCAGTCTCCTGCAGCACCGGCCGATATTCCACGAATGGCTGATCAGCCTGTTCCTGATCCTGACCTCGCCAGTCACCGCCATCCTGCTGATGCAAAGCGCCCGACAGCGGCGCAGCCGATCAGGAAAAGATTCGTGACAAACAAGTTGCCCCGCGGCCCGTTATACTGATCCTTGCACCAGGGCAAGCCTTTTGCCGCCTGCCCAGCTTTCAAGAGAACATGCCATGCTCCATACGATCCGTCAGACACCTTCGCTGCTGCTGCTTTGCATCGTGTCGTCCTGCCTGGCCCTGCTGATGCCAGCCGCGCAGGCGCAAGAAGCCCAGAACAGCTACCAACAAGAAGTCGCCCGATGCCATGCGACACCCGGCATCGATCTCGAGGCCTGCCTGAAAGAAGCGGCGGCAGCCGCAAAGGCCAGCCGCGACAACACCTTGTCCGACCCCGCCGCCAACACGCGCGAGCGCAATCTGACCAGCCGTTGCGATGCATATACGGGCAGCGCCCGCGACGAATGCCTGCGCCTCATGCGCAATGGCGATATCGAAACCCTTGGGTCAGTCGAGTCGGGGGGCATCCTGCGTCGCATGACCATCCCGGTGCCGGCCACCGGCTCGTAGGCTGGCGCCCCGGCGCGGCCCAGGAAACACCACCACGACGCGCGTGCCCGGAAATTCTGGCCGGCTGCTGGCTTTCACCCAGGCCCCGTGGGCGTGCGCGATCTCGCGCACGATGGCCAGCCCCAGCCCCGAGCCGCCCGGATGGGCGCCAGACGGCCGGTAAAACGGCTCGAAGATTCGGCCCAGATCGCCCGCCGGGATGCCCACCCCGTCATCCTCGACCGAAAACGCGGGCGGGTTGGCCAGCACCCTGAGCACGATGGTACGCATGGGCATGGCGTCGCACAGGGCATTGTCGATCAGGTTGCCCAGCAATTCCGTCAGCAGCAATGGATCGGCATCCACCAGCACGGCACCCGGTGGCGCCTCCAGCTGCAGGCGAATCCCCTGCGCGCGGGTGACATCGAGCCAGCGCGAGCCCGCCTGGCGCATCCATTCGCACAGGTCCAGACGCACGAATGCGTCTTGCGGCCGCATGCTGTGATCGGCACGCGCCAGCACCAGCAATTGCTGCCCCATGCGTATCATGCGATCGGTGACGGCCTTGATCCGTACCACGCGAGCCCGCACGTCGTCATCCAGATCCTGGCTGAGCATGAGTTCGGACTCCAGCTTCAGGCCTGCCAGAGGTGTGCGCAGCTGATGGGCCGCCTGGCCGACGAAGCGCCGCTGCGCTTGTACGGAGTCATCCAGCTTGAGCAACAGGCCATTGAAATGCTGAACCAGCGGGGCCAGTTCCGCCGGCAGGTCCGAGCCATCGAAGGGTTGCAGGTCGTCCACGGAGCGCTGCCGGATCTCATGACCCAGCCTGCGTACCGACGCGAGCTCCGCCCGCACCCCGGACACCAGCACCCAGACGAACAGAAAGATCAGTACCGCCTGAAGCAGCAACATCGCCCAGAACAAATCCCGCAACTGCCACGGCTCGGGCTGCAGGATGCCTGTCATGTACCAGGTCGCCAACAGATCGATGATCAGCAGGATGAACAAAGCGGGCAACAGGCGGCGCACCAGGCGCCCCACCAGCGAGTCGGTACGCAGCCACCGGCGGGGATTCAGGCGGGACAACCCCTCTGGCCCGGCATCAGGCCGCATGGCCGGCATCCAGCAGGTAGCCGAACCCCCGGATTGTCTGGATACTGGCGCCCGTACCATCCAGGTGCTTGCGCAGACGATAGACGTAGACCTCGACCGCGTTGTCGCTGAAGTCGGCATCGCGGGCCGAGAGCGATTGCACCATCTGCTGCTTGGTCACCACCTGGCCTGGCCGCGCCATGAGCATTTCGAGCAGGGAGAGCTCGCGCACGGACAGGGTCAGGCGCCGGCCGCCTACGCTGACCTGACGCCCAACCGTATCCAGTTGCAGCGCACCGCACTCGAGCAGCGTATCGGCGCGCCCCAGGCTGCGCCGCGCGAGTACACGCACGCGGGCCGCCAGTTCGGCCAGTTCGAACGGCTTGGTGACGTAGTCGTCGGCCCCGGCATCGAGCCCCGCCACCCGGTCTTCCAGACCATCGTTCGCCGTCAGTATCAGGATCTGGCCCTGATACCCCTGCCGACGCAAACTTTGGAGGATTTGCTGCCCCCCCACGTCAGGCAGGTTCAGGTCGAGCAGCAGCAGGTCATGACCCTGCTCGAGCACCCGCGCCACCACGCCCCGCCCCGTCTGCACCCAATCGGCCACGTGTCCCTGGGCAAGAAGGAACTCTTGCAGCGCATGGCCCAACGTGATGTCGTCTTCGATGACCAGAACTCTCATGTCGAGATTCTAGTCTGGTGTCGTCACGAACCCCAAGCGTTTCATGCCCGCCTGCCGAGCCGCACCCATGATCCGGGCCAGCAGGCCATAGCGCGTCTCCGTATCGGCGCGGATGCGCACCTCGGGCTGGGGCTCGATGCGGGCCTCGACGGCGAAGCGTGCCACCAGATCTTCTTCGGCGATGGGCTGCTCATTCCAGAACAACGCGCCGGTTGCATCGACGGCCAGGTCCACCACCACCGGCTTCTGCTCCAGGGGCTGGGCCGAGACCTGCGGGATATTGATGCGGATGGAGTGACTGAGCAACGGGGCCGTGATGATGAAAATCACCAGCAGCACCAGCATGACGTCGATCAAGGGCACCATGTTGATCTCGGACATAGTCGAACTCGAGCGACCCGAATCGAAACTGCCAAACGCCATGGTCACCCTCCCCGCGTGCTGGCCAGATTGATGTGGCGCGCGTGGGCCCGCCGATCGTGATCCCCATCACCCACCGGCTGGCCGGTAGTCAGGAACGTGAACAAGTCGTGCGCAAAAGCATCCAGCCGGGCCAGATAGACCCGATTGATGCGAACGAACGCGTTGTACGCCAGCACTGCCGGAATCGCCACGGCCAGGCCCAGGCCCGTCATGATGAGCGCCTCGCCCACCGGCCCGGCGATCCGGTTGATGGTCACGCCATCCGACATGCCAATGCTGAGCAGCGCATGATAGACACCCCACACGGTGCCGAACAGCCCCACGAATGGCGCCGTGGATCCCACCGATGCCAGAACGGTCAGGCCATTTTCGAGGCGCGCCGTCTCCTCGTCGATCACCTTGCGGATGATGCGTGTGACAAAAGCGGCCGTTGAACCACTTTCCTCCAGCTTGAGTGCGCCATACTTGACGTGGTGCTTCTGCGCGTGGATGGCATGGCTGGCCAAATGGGCGAAGGGCTCTTCCGCCCCGTGCGTGGCGATCTCGTTCTCCACCTGCTCCAGCGAACTGGCCGACCAGAATTCCTGCAGAAACTTCTCCGAGCGACGCCGAATGCGCAGATGAGTGAAGCCCTTGGCCAGGATCAGATACCAGCTGGCCAGCGACATGAGCAACAGGAAGACGAACAGTGATTTCCCCACGGCATCACTTTGGCCGATGAAGTGCATCACCCCCTGCCCCGTCACGGCCACGCCTGGCTGCACAAGCGACATGTCCGCAGACGCCTCCGCCAGCGGCGCCAGCTGCGGTGCCGTTGTCGCGAGATTTTCAGCCACGGGCGCTGCGACCTGCGGATCGGCCACCTGGGCCACCATCAAGACTGCTGCCTGCATCATGTCCAGCATCATGTTCATGTCCTACAAGACAAAATCAAAAGGAATGTCGACAATTGCCTTATAGGCAATGCCATTTTCGGTATAAGGCTTGAAACGGGCCTGATGGATCACCTTCATCGCGGCCTCATCCAGGCGGCTGTGTCCGGACGACCGGCTCACCTTCACGTCCGCCACACGCCCCTGCGGAGAAATCAACACCCTCAGCACGACGCGCCCCTGCTCGCCCCGGCGCTGGGATATTCGCGGATAAGCGGGCGTCGGCCGCTTGCCCAGATAATCCACCTGGCCCACGACCCGCGCGCGATCCGGGTCGATCGGCTGCGAGGCGCCTTGCACGGGACGCGCCTCGCGGGCCCCCCCGCGGTCCGCCGTATCCTTCGCCGCAGCCGGCGCAGGCGCTGCGGGCTTCGGCCGTGCAGGCGCCGGTGGCTTGGGTTTAGGGGTAGGTTTGGGCTTGGCCACTGGTTTGGGTTTGGGCTTGGGCGCAGGCTTGGGTTCGACGACCGGTTTGGGCTTGGGCGGCGGCTCGACTTCGGGTACGGGTTTTGGTTCAGGGGGAGGCTCCACGACTGGCGCCTCGGGCTCAGGCTCGGGGATCGGCTCGGGAATCGGCTCCGGTTCCACCACGGGCTCAGGTTCGGGGATCGGCTCCGGTTCCACCACGGGCTCCGGTTCGGGGATCGGTTCGGGCTCCACCACCGGTTCGGGTTCCGGAATGGGTTCGGGTTCCACCACGGGCTCCGGTTCCGGGACGGGTTCGGGTTCTACTACGGGCTCAGGTTCGGGCAACGGCGCGGGTTCGAATACAGGTTCCGTCGACTCCAAAGGCAGATCGGGCTCGGGAATGACTTCCGCCGGCCGGGCGTCGCCCGCCTCGGCCTCCACATCCTGTGCGGGGCCCAGTTCGACGAACTGGACATCCAACCCCTCGGGCTTGCCTTGCGCGACTTCGCTCACGGGCGCCTGCAACACCATGGCCATGACCAGGGCATGCAGCCCCAGCGCCAGTATGGCCGCCAGGGTCTTGAGGCCATAGCGGGAAGAGAACACAGCCCTGTACATGAAATGGCAGAGACAGCAAGGAAAATGTGGATATTAGCAGGAATGATAACCGTTCTCAATTCAGCTTTGGCAAGAGGACGACCATCGTGCTAACGTCCCAACACCTTATGTCCCTGCCTGAAAACCATACCCTGCCCGAGAGGACCCCATGGAACAGGAACTGAGCCAGTTTCTTGAAAAAGAGCTATGGATCTTCCCCGTGGTCACCGTGTTGATCACCCTGGCCGTGAACCGGGGCATCCATTGGCTCCTGGCGTGGCGCTTACGCCGCCTGCAGCCCGGCCGCCATGTCTGGCGGCATGCGCTGGTGGATTCAATCGACGCCCCCTTGCGCACGGCGGTCTGGCTCACCAGCCTGGCCCTGATACGCCAGAAAATGATGCCCAGGGGGACGCAGCCGCTGGCCGACCACTTCGTCAGCCCTGCCCTGGGCATACTGGCCATCATCATCCTGGTCTGGTTTTTACTGCGCCTTGCCGAAAAAGCCAAGCAGAACTACTTGTTCTACATCCGTCACCGCAACCAGGAAACCGATGAAACCGCCATCGACGCACTGAACAAGATGGCCTGGGCTTTCATACTCATTTTTGCGTCGATCTCGATCCTGCAGCAGCTGAATGTGCCCCTGGCCAGTCTGCTGGCATTCGGCGGTGCCGCGGGCATCGCCGCGGGCTTTGCGGCCCAGACGCTGGTCGCCAACCTGCTGGGCGGCCTGACCATTTATGCCAGCCGCATCTTCAAGATCGGCGAAGACATCATCTTTCCGGGCACCAACCTGGCGGGCACCGTGCAGAACATCGGCTGGCGCGCCACCCGGGTGCTGGGCTGGGACGGCAAGCCCCTCTATGTGCCCAATTCGCTGTTCAATTCTTCCAACATGGTGAACCACTCGCGGCTGAGCCACCGCATGATCAATGAGCACATCCTCTTGCGCTACGAGGACTATGACAAGGTGCGCGATATCATCCAGGAAGGCAACCGTTATCTGAGCGAATGCAGCAACCTGAAATATTTCGTCTTCCGATTCGATCATTTCGGAGACGGCGCGCTGAAGCTGTTGCTCTATGCCTGGGTGCAGACCGAGCCCGCAGGCGCGTTCGTGCCTTTTGCCGAGTTCATGAAGGCGAAAGAAACGTTGATGCTGGCGCTGGCCGACATCGCCCTGGCGCATGGCTGTACCCTGTTGCTGCCCGTCAGCAGCGTATACCTGCACGCCGGCGCACAGAGCCAACCCCCCGAAGGCCTTGAAGGCGCTTTTATGCCGGGCCCGGCACAACCTATGATCGCAGCCTCGGTGCCGCCAGATCCGCGTACGGCTCGCTGAACTGAATTTTGGGCTTTGGGGAGACGATGCTGAAGAGACTTGATTTTATTGATTTCCGTCGCCATATGAACGGAAACCATGAATACGTGGTGCCCAGGAGAGGACTCGAACCTCCACACCTTGCGGCACATGGACCTGAACCATGCGCGTCTACCAATTCCGCCACCTGGGCACTGCATAACGTGTATGCTATTGCTTTTGCCGAAGCCGGGTGACCCTGACCTCGAGCGAATGCGAAACTATACATCACTATTTTTTTGGATGCAAACACCCTTTGAAAAAGCGTAACAACAACGACAATAACCCTTCCGCTTGCCCAGAACCCACCGCCGATCTGGCGGCAGACTACGATCCAACCGTTCCCACCCGAGAGCAGATCCTGCAGTTTCTGCGACAGGCCGGCAAAGCCATGACACTCGACGCCCTGGCTGAAGCCGCCCAGGCCAGTCTGCCACCCTCTATCGGCTTCATCCGGCGTATCAAGGCCATGGAACGCGACGGTCAACTGCGCTTCAACACCCAGGGTCGCCTGCAGATCTGCAAGAATACGCAGTTCATCACCGGTGTGGTGCAAGGCCATCGCGATGGCTTCGGCTTTCTGATACCGGATGATGGCAGCCCGGATCTGTTCCTGTCGCCTCACGAAATGAGCAAGGTGCTGCATGGCGACCGCGTGCGGGCCAAGGACCACGGTGAATACCGCGGTCGGCCGGAAGGCGCCATCGTCGAAGTGCTCGAACGGCGCACACTCAAGCTGGTGGGCCGTTTCCTCAAAGAACGCGGCGCCTACGTGGTCGCCCCCGAAGACCAGCGGATCAAGCACGACATACTCATCAGCCCTCAGGACACAGCCGGCGCCGAGCCGGGGCAAGTGGTCACGGTGCAGATTCTGCGCCAGCCCGCCAGCCACGTGCAGGCTCAGGGGCGGGTCATCGAGGTCCTGGGTGAAATCGACGATCCCGGCATGGAAATCGAAATTGCCGTGCGCAAGTTCGGTGTTCCCCACGAATTCTCGCCCGAGACCCTGGCCGAGGTCGCCCGGGTGCCCGATTCAGTCCAGGAGCGCGAGCTGGCGGGGCGCATCGACCTGCGCGACCAGCCATTCCTGACGATCGACGGCGAAGACGCGCGCGATTTCGACGATGCGATTTTTTGCACCGACGCCGACCTGGGGACGGGCAAGCGGGCCCGTCCGGGCTGGCGGCTGCTGGTCGCCATCGCCGACGTCAGCCACTATGTGCGCGATCGCAGTGCGCTCGATGACGATGCCCTAGAGCGCGGCACCAGCGTGTACTTTCCGCGGCGGGTGATTCCCATGCTGCCCGAAGCGCTCTCCAACGGCATCTGCTCGCTCAACCCGGCAGTCGACCGGCTGGTGATGGTCTGTGACATGACCGTTCCAGCAGAAGGCGCGCGCGCTGGCACCGTGATTGCCTATCAATTCTATGAAGCCGTGATCCGCTCCAGGGCCCGCACGACCTACGAAGACATCTGGGCCGCGCTCCAGCAGCCAGACGGGCCCTCCGCGCAGAGCCTGGGTGACCTGCTGCCACACGTGCAAACCGCATATGCGCTCTTTCAGGCGTTTCAGCAAGCGCGCCGCAAGCGTGGGGCCATCGATTTCGAAACGGTCGAAACCCGGATCATCAGCACCCCGCTAGGCCGGATCGAACGCATCGAGCCCGCCGTACGCAATGATGCCCATCGGCTGATCGAAGAATGCATGCTGGCCGCCAACACGTGCGCTGCCGACTTCATCGTGCGCAACAAAGCGCGGGCGCTGTTTCGCATCCACGAAGGCCCCACGCCAGAAAAACTGCAGGCGCTGCGTGAGCACCTGCGGCTGTTGGGGCTCACGCTCGAGGGCGGCGACGAGCCGCGCACGGCCGACTACGCCCGGCTCATCCAGCAAAGCCGCGCACGACCCGACTTCGACGTCATCCAAACCCTCTGTCTGCGATCCATGCAGCAGGCCCTCTACAGCCCGGAGCAAACCGGGCACTTTGGCCTGGCCTATGATCGCTACACCCATTTCACCTCGCCGATACGACGCTACCCCGATCTCCTCGTGCACCGCACCCTGCGCGGCATCCTGAACAGGAAGCCATACCATCCGCCCATTCTGCCTGGATTTTCTCCCGATCCCACGCAGCCCGCCCGGCTGCGCGAACAAGAAGCCTGGGAAGCGCTGGGCGATGTGCTGTCGGCTCGCGAGCGCCGTGCCGACGAGGCCTCTCAAGACGTCGAGGCCTGGCTCAAATGCTGGTTCGCCCGCGAGCACGTCGGCGAAGTTTTCAGCGGACGCATCAGCGGGGTCACCAGCTTCGGCGTCTTCGTCACGCTGGACACGCTGTACGTGGACGGGCTGGTGCACATTTCCGAACTGGGGGGCGACTACTACCAGTACAACGAAGCCCTGAATGAATTGCGCGGTGAACGCAGCGGCTTCCGGTATCGCCTGGGCGACGCCATGCAGGTACAGATCTCGCGGGTCGACCTCGAGGCCAGGCGCATCGATTTCCGTCTGGTCCGCAGCGAACACCTCAAGGCGCTGCCATCCGATGGCCCGACCGAGGCCGTACCCCCTGCACGACCACGAAAAAAGGCGGCAGGTGCCAAGCCCGCGGCGCTGCGTGGGACCACGGCCCGGCAACGCCGCGCCCAGGTCAAGCAGGACGAGCGTGCGGCGACCCGAAAACAGCGCAGTTGAACCGCCCATGGCGGCAGCAGGCCCGAACATGTCATCTCAACACATCCTCGTCGGTTTCCACGCTCTGCAGGCGCGCCTGCGCCATGCACCTGATACCCTGCGCGAAGTATTCATGGACGCGTCGCGCCACGACGCACGCATGCAGCGCTGCCAGCAGCAGTTGGATGCGGCGGGCGTCACCTGGCGTGCCGTGGACGTACAGCGCCTCGATGGCCTGGCGGGTGGCGCGAGGCATCAGGGCGTCGTGGCATTGGCGCAGCCGCGGCCACTGGCCGTCACCATCGATGATGTGCTGGATCCACTGGAAGATCGGGACGAAGCGGCATTCCTGCTGGTCCTGGATGGCGTATCGGATCCGCATAATCTGGGGGCATGCCTGCGCACCGCCGACGCTGCGGGCGTCCATGCCGTCATCGCCCCCAAAGACCGTGCCGTGGGCCTGACCACCACCGTGCACCGTGTCGCCTGTGGCGCAGCCGATACGGTCCCCTATCTGACCGTCACCAACCTGGCACGCACCCTGCGGGCACTGCGCGATCGGGATATCTGGCTGATCGGCACCGATGACAGCGCGCCGGGCAGCCTGCACCAGGTCGACGCAAAGCGCCCGCTCGCCTGGGTGATGGGCTCCGAAGGGCACGGCATGCGCCGCCTGACGCGCGAGACCTGCGACGAGCTGGTGCATATTCCCATGCTGGGTGCCGTCGAGAGCCTGAATGTCAGCGTGGCCAGTGCCATATGCTTATATGAAACCGTGCGCCAAAGAAGCCCGACAAAAGGCGGATAATCATACCGATTGCACATTCCACACATTAATCCGGCGGCAGCCGACGGGCCTGCGCCGCTATCCTGTCACCGATCCATCCATCCCCCCATGAGCAAGCCTGGCTTCACCACCCAACTGGTCCACCACGATCACCGCGCGCACCTGCAGCACGGCGAAATCCATCAGCCCATCCATCCTTCCACCGAATACGCCTACGCCGATGCTCACGAGCTGGCCGCGGTTTTCCAGGGCAAGTCCGGCTATACCTACGCCCGCCAGGGCACGCCCACCACGGCCTCCCTGGAAGCCAAAATCACAGAGATGGAAGACGGCCTGAACACGGTCACCTTCGCGACCGGCATGGCTGCGCTGGCGGCCACATTTCTGACCCTGCTGCGCAGCGGCGATCACCTGATTTCCAGCCAGTACATTTTCGGCAATACCAACAGCCTGCTGATGACTCTGGAAAACTTCGGGGTCGACGTCACCCTGGTGGATGCCACCGATGCGTCGCAGGTCAAGGCCGCACTGCGGCCGAACACGCGCATGGTGTTCGTCGAAACCATCGCCAATCCAGGTACCCAGGTGGCCGACCTGGAGGAGATCGGCCGGTTCTGCACTGCCCACAAACTGGTGTACGTGGTCGACAGCACCCTGTCTTCACCGTGGCTGGCCACAGGCCGACGCTTCCAGGCGTCGCTGGTGATCAACTCACTGTCAAAGCACATTGGCGGACATGGCAACGCGCTGGGCGGGGCGATCACCCAAACAGGCCTGTACGATTGGAAGGACTATCCCCATATCCACGATGCGTATCGCAAGGGCGACTCGCATGGCTGGGGTCTGCTACAAATCAAGAAAAAAGGCCTGCGCGACATGGGTGCCACCCTGTCCTCGGACATGGCTCACCGCATTGCGGCCGGCGCGGAAACCCTGGCTTTGCGCATGGACCGTATCTGCAGCAACGCACTGGCCCTGGCGCGCTTTCTGGAGCAGCACCCCAAGGTCCAGCGGGTCCATTACCCCGGCCTGCCCAGCCATCCACAACACGAGCGGGCGCGGCAGTGGTTCGATCACCGTTTCGGCGGCTTGCTGGGGGTCGAACTACACGACTCCGTCGACGTGTTCGACTGCCTGAACCGGTTGCACGTGGTGGCCCTGGCCACCCATCTGGGCGACAACCGCAGCCTGGTGCTGCCCGCCGCGCATACGATCTACTACGAGATGGGGCCCGAGCGACGCGCCCTCATGGGTATTCCGGATGGCTTTCTGCGCATCTCGGTCGGGATCGAAGACGAAAAGGATCTGATCGATGACTTTCGCAATGCGCTGGCCGAAACCCCCTGGCAGGGTTAACCCGACAATCCCTCGGTTTTTTCGTGAAGTTCAGAAAACATGCGGGTTTCAAGGATTTTTTTCTTGACACCCTCGCCATTCATAGGCCTAATACGCCTTAGCCAGGGCGCTTGTCCACGTGGGGCGAATCGCGTATTCTGGCGCATGGCAGCATCATTCATCAAACCTCTGGCAGTCCGCGTTGCCAGGGCAAAACAAATCACAGGGGTAATCCGTCAATGAACAAGACCGAGCTGATCGAAAGCATTTCATCCAAGACCGACCTCTCCAAGGCAGACGCCGGGCGTGCCCTTGAAGCTTTCATCGATACCGTCAAAGCCACCCTCAAGAAAAAAGATTCGGTCACCTTGGTCGGGTTCGGCACTTTCGCAGTGACCGAAAGAGCAGCACGCACCGGGCGCAATCCGCAAACGGGGAAAGAAATCAAAATCAAGAAAGCTTTCGTGCCCAAGTTCCGCCCAGGCAAGGCGCTCAAGGACACCGTGAACGCCAAAAAATAAACACCTGCAAGCGCTGTCGCCTGCCCATACGGCCACCCAAATGGTGGCTTTTTCAATTACACGCTACAATACCGCTCTTGCATCTGGCTCGCGCCCGAAGCGGCCCTGGGGTGCTTAGCTCAGTTGGTAGAGCGGCGCCCTTACAAGGCGTAGGTCGGCGGTTCGAACCCGTCAGCACCCACCATACCCACGGGCCTCCTGCCGGCCGGCGTTTTTGCGCAACAGATCGATCAGCCACATGAACCCCACGCACTCCTCCAACGGCTCGCCCGCCTGCGGGCCAGAGGCGTTGGCCCGGTTCGACAGCATCATCGACGTACGCACGCCAGCCGAATTTGCCGAAGACCACATGCCCGGCGCGATCAACGCTCCGGTACTCGATAACGCCGAACGGGCCTTGGTCGGTACCCTGCACGCGCAGGAATCCGCATTCAAGGCCACCCGCGTAGGGGCCGCGCTGGTGGCCCGGCACATTGCCGAACATATTGAAACCGTGTTCGCCGACAAGCCGCGCAACTGGCGGCCGCTGGTCTATTGCTGGCGGGGCGGCAAGCGATCGGCCGCAATGGCCACCTGGTTCAATCTGATCGGCTGGCGCGCCCGACAGCTCGAAGGGGGCTACAAGACCTGGCGGCGATACGTCATGGCCGAGCTGAACACCGTGCCGCACGCTTTTCGGTACATCGTCCTGACCGGCCCAACCGGATCAGGCAAAACCCGACTGCTCCAGGCCTTGGGGGCCACTGGCGCACAGGCGCTGGACCTCGAGGCACTGGCCTGTCATCGGGGTTCGCTGCTGGGCGCGCTGCCCAACCAGGCCCAACCCGGCCAGAAGCGTTTCGAGACCCTGCTGCTGCAGGCTCTACAACAATTCGACCCGAATCGTCCCGTGTTCATCGAGGCCGAAAGCCGACGCATCGGCCAAGTCAGCTTGCCCGACGCTCTGCTGCAGGGCATGCACGCCGGGCGGTGCGTGCGCGTGCGCACCCGCCTGCCCAAGCGCATTGACTTTCTACTGCAGGACTACGACCACCTGTTCGAGACACCCGACACGTTCAGCCAGCAGCTGCACAAACTGATCGGGCTGCACAGCCGCAAGACCGTCAGCCACTGGCAGGCGCTGATCCACCACCAGCGCAAGGCCGAACTGTTCAACGCCCTGGTGCAAATGCATTACGATCCCGCCTACCAACGCAGCAGCCATCACCACTTTGCAACGCTGGACCAGGCCCTGGTCTTCGACTATGACCCGACCGCCTCGAACCAGGCCCACCAGGCTCGGGCGCTGATGCAACAATTGGGCCTCCTGCATGCCGAGCAGGCATGATCTTCACCACGCAGCCCACCATGACCGATACGACAGCCTCCAGCCCGACACTGACCTCCCTCTCCCACGGAGGCGGCTGCGGCTGCAAAATTGCCCCGGACGTACTGGCGCAACTCATGGACCAGGCACTACCCGCCGGCTTCTTTCCCGATCTTCTGGTCGGCACCGAGTCGTCAGACGACGCCGCGGTCTACCGCCTGAATGAACATCAGGCCCTGGTGGCCACCACCGACTTCTTCATGCCCATTGTGGACGATCCCCACGATTTCGGCCGCATCGCCGCCACAAACGCCCTGTCAGACATCTACGCCATGGGAGGCCGCCCGATCATGGCCCTGGCGCTGGTCGGCATGCCCATCCAGGTGCTGCCGGCCGATACGATTTCGGCGATTCTGGCGGGCGGCGCCTCAGTGTGTCAGGCGGCCGGCATCCCCATAGCCGGCGGCCACTCGATTGACTCCGTCGAGCCCATTTACGGCCTGGCCGTCATGGGCCTGGTGCACCCGGATCACATCAAGCGCAATGATCGCGCCCAGGCCGGCGATGCGCTGATCCTCACAAAAGGCCTGGGCGTCGGCATTCTGTCGGCTGCACTAAAAAAAGGGCAGCTTGGCACGTCGGGCTACCAGACGCTGATCCACAGCACGACCCAGCTCAATGCCATTGGCAGTCAATTGGCCCAGCACGGCAGCGTCCACGCACTGACCGACGTCACCGGGTTCGGGTTGCTGGGTCACACGCTCGAAATGTGTCGCGGTTCGGGCGTACAGGCCCACATCGATTTTGCCACCCTGCCCTGGCTTCCTGAAGCGGTGTCCCTGGCCCGCTCAGGCGTGCGTACCGGCGCCTCGGCCCGCAACCTGAAGGCCTGCGCCCAAGCGGTCGACCTCGGCCCCGGCCTGCCCCCCCACGCCACCGATCTGCTGACCGATCCCCAGACATCCGGCGGCTTGCTGATCGCCTGTGCGCCTGAATCCACGACCCCACTGCTGACGCTCCTGCACACAGAAGGCTTCGAATACGCCGCACAAATCGGTACCCTGCAAGCAGGCCGCCCCCTCGTCAGGGTCGCCTGATCCTGGCCGTCCTGCCTTACGGAGACTCCTCATGCTCGATCCCTTGGTGATTGCCCGCAACGATCACACCGACATCGGCCTGCCCCCGGGCCTGGCGAACCGCCACGGCTGCATCACCGGCGCCACCGGTACGGGCAAGACCGTCACACTGCAAGTGCTGGCCGAGGCCTTCTCCCGAATCGGCACGCCGGTGTTCCTGGCTGACGTCAAAGGCGATATGAGCGGGATCTCGCAAACCGGCAGCCTGTCGCCCAAACTCGAGCAGCGGCTGCAGGATCTGGGTCTGCCCGTGCCTGCCTGGGGCGCCGGCCCAGTTACGTTCTGGGATATTTTCGGCGAACAAGGGCACCCCGTGCGCGCCACCGTGTCGGACCTGGGGCCCCTGCTGCTGGCGCGCATGCTGGACCTGAACGACACGCAAGAAGGCGTCCTGAACGTGGTGTTCCGGGTGGCCGACGATGAAGGCCTGCTGGTCCTCGACCTGAAAGACCTGCGCGCCATGCTGCAGTTCGTCGCGGATCACGCAGCCGAACTGCGCACCCGCTATGGCCTGGTGTCCGCCGCATCGATCGGCGCCATACAGCGCAGCTTGCTGCGCCTGGAAACCGAAGGCGCCGACACCTTCTTTGGCGAGCCCATGCTCGACCTATTCGACTGGCTGCGTACCGACGGCCGCGGGCGGGGAATGATCAACATCTTGGCGGCAGACCGCTTGATGCAGTCGCCCCGCCTGTACGCCATTTTTCTTTTGTGGATGCTGGCCGACCTCTACGAGCGCCTGCCCGAAGTCGGTGATCTGCCCCAACCCAAGCTGGTGTTCTTCTTCGACGAGGCACACCTGCTGTTCAAGGCGGCGCCCCCCGCTCTGCTCGAGAAGGTCGAGCAGGTGGTGCGCCTCATCCGGTCCAAAGGCGTGGGGGTGTACTTCGTGACGCAGAATCCGGCGGACATCCCGGACAGCGTCCTGGGCCAACTGGGGCACCGCATCCAGCACGCCCTGCGCGCCTACACGCCGCGCGACCAGAAAGCCGTGAAAACGGCCGCCCAGACGATGCGCCCGCGCGCAGGCCTGGACATCCAGGCGGCCATCACCGAGCTGGCCGTGGGCGAGGCCTTGATTTCGCTGCTCGACGAGAAAGGCCAGCCCAGCCCGACCGAGCGGGTCTGGATGTATGCCCCAGGCAGCCGGATCGGGGCGATCACGCCGGCCGAGCGGCAAGCCCTGCGTTCGGCGTCCTTGCTGGCCGGAAAATACGAAACCCCCATCGACCGCGAGTCGGCCTGGGAAATCCTGCAAAAGCGGATGGCCCAGGCAGAGGCCGACGTGGCGGCCGCTCCCGTTCCGGGTAGGAGCGAACCCGGCCTGGGAGGGACCGTCAATGAATTCCTGTTTGGCTCCACCGGCCCGCGCGGCGGTCGGCGCGATGGAGTCGTGCAGTCTGTAGCCAAAAGCATGGTGCGCAACACTGCCAACCAGCTCCTGCGAGGCCTGATGGGATCCCTGCTCGGGCGCCGGCGATGACGAATGGGGAAATCCCGAATGGTATCGGGTTCGGGCGGTTTCTATACTGAAGCCGCTACCATTCGGTAGTTCTTCAACACACTTCCCGTGTTGTCTGGGCACTGTGCCTTTGCAGTGTCTGCTGCCACAACGGCAGCAGGGCCCCGCCAAAAGGCGGGGCCTTTCACATGAATACGGCCAGTGCGCCATGCCCCGCATTCGTGCAAAAATAGGGCATGCTTCGCACGCGTCTCTTCAGTTTGTTGTTCCTCTGCGCCCTGCTGGCCTCTTGCGCCGGCGTACCACCCCGTGGCTTGCCGGGCGCCCACTTCGTTGCATCGCCCAACTTCGATGAACGGCGGCCCAATCTGGTCATCATCCACCATACCAGCAATAAAACCATGCAGGAAGCCCTGCGTACGCTGACTTCGCCCGCCCGCCAGGTCAGCGCACACTACCTCATCGGCCGTGACGGCCAGATCCTGCAGCTAGTCGATGAACGCGACCGGGCCTGGCACGCGGGGGTGTCGTGGTGGAACGGCCAGACCGACGTGAACTCGGCCTCGATTGGCATCGAATTGGACAACAATGGCAACGAGCCTTTTGCCATAGCCCAGATGCAGGCCTTGTTGCTGTTGCTGGCCGACCTGAAAGAACGCTACCGCATCCCAACGGCCAACTTTGTCGGCCATGCTGACGTCGCACCCGGCCGCAAGGTGGACCCCAGCGCTTGGTTTCCCTGGGATCAGCTGGCACGCTACGGTTTCGGCCTGTGGTGTGATCCGCCGTTGCCCGACGCGCCGGCGGGCTTCGATCTGGGCCAGGCCCTGATCGCCCTGGGGTATGATCCCGCCCGACCCGAAGCGGCACGCCATGCGTTCCTGTTGCACTTCTCACGTGGCCTGGAGCCCAGCCTGCGCACGCAAAAGGCGCTGGCACACTGCCTTCTGGAGCAACGCACAGCGCTCCGCTGAACCCCATACGACACGGTCATCCAGATATGCTGCAAGCATGGCTCGCAGGCTGTCTCGCAGGCTTGCAGGTGATGGGCTTTCACCCTATAATTGCGTGCTTTGGCGCATTAGCTCAGTCGGTTAGAGCGACGGAATCATAATCCGCAGGTCCGGGGTTCGAGTCCCTGATGCGCCACCAGATAAATCAAGCACTTGCGCCACCCTTAATCCGGTGGCGTTTTTGCTTTTCGGGGACGTGTACCCCCTGTGTACCCCGTGGGTGTCAATCTGCCAGTACGCCAGCGGTCTCTGGCAGGCTATCGCGGTCGATGTCAACGATTGCGATGGGCATTAGTCACCGCCTTTGGCGATTGCATCCGCTTTTGCGCGCCGCTCGGCACACCGCATGCGATCTTGTGGGTATCGTCAACAAACCGGACGAAGGGCGCGCCGGAAACCTTGCCCTTGTGAACGGCATCTTCGATCTCGCCATCAAACCGTTTCAAGCATTCTTTGAGTGCCTCATTCATGACCGCCTCCCGTTCACGATCTCGTTGATCTCGTTGAGCAGATCAGACATCAGCCAAAGAATGTTGTCTTGCCGGTGCTCGAACAGATCCCGCATGATGTCGCCAGCATTGCCGTAGGTCATCATGGACAGAGCACTGGCCTGAGCTGTCAGCTGCTGGATCAGACGATCTTTGCTTCATTCGCTGTGATCAACTTACGGGAGGACTTGCATCTCCAGCAGTGCGCCCATGCTGGGCGCACCGAAAAAACCGCCCGAAGGCGGTGGTGTGTATAGAATACGTAACTACAAAAATAACTTGCGCGCTGTTATTTCCGTAACTACAATAATCATATGGAAATCACCTTCGATCCAGCCAAAGATCGCAGCAACCGGCGCAAGCATGGTGTTTCTCTGCCGCTGGCCCAATGGATCGATTGGCCCGAGGTGATGGCCAAGCCCGACACACGCCAGGACTATGGCGAGGTTCGGGAGATCGGATACGCGATCATCGATGATCGGCTGTATTGCGCGGTGTTCACGCAGCGCGCAGACAAGATACACATCGTCAGTCTGCGTAAGGCCAATTCGAGAGAGGTACGAAACCATGTCGAGCAAACGTAAATTGATTGTGCCCACGCCAGAGGAAGACGTCGCAATCAACCGTGGCATTGCGGCAGACCCCGATACCTATGAACTGGGCGTCGAAGAATTCAAGCAGCTCAAGCGGGTAGGACGTCCACGTCTGGATAATCCCAAAGTAGCCGTGACAATTCGCTATGACCAGAAGGTGATCGACGCCTTCAAGGCCGGTGGGCCTGGTTGGCAGACCAGGATGAATGATGCCCTGAAGAAGGTTGTAGAAGGCGGGCGCGTGTAGAAAGAAAGGCGCCTCTGCGCATCTACAAAAAGATAGACTGGCGATCAGATTGCATCTACAATAAAGCATGGAACTCGAATTCGACGCGCAGAAATCAGAGATCAATGAGCAAGAGCGCGGCCTGCCCTTTGCGTTGGTAGAGCAGTTCGACTTCGAGACGGCGCTGTTCAAGACTGATGATCGACACGACTACGGCGAGGTCCGCATTCGCGCACTGGGCAGGATCGGCGATCGAGTCCATGCGCTGGTCTTCAAGGAAACGAAGACCGGAATTCGAGTCATCAGCTTGCGCAAGGCCAATCGGCGGGAGGTCCGAATTTATGAGCAAGAAACCACTTGACGCTGAACGCGTGGATGCAGAGAACCCGGAGTGGACCGAGGCAGACGCAAAGTCGGCGGTCCGCTTCGATGCTCTGCCGGCGTCGCTGCGACACAAGCTGCGTGGACAGCGCGGCCCCCAGAAAGCGCCTCGCAAGGTGCAGACGGCCGTGCGCTACGACGCAGACATCATCGAGGCATTCAAAGAAGGCGGGCCCGGCTGGCAGACGCGCATGAACGATGCGCTGCGTGAATGGCTGCGCGGCCGCGAGAAGGTGTAGCCTCACCAGGCGCTGGGCTGCTCAAGGGCGGATGTAGTACGGGCGGCGCCTTGCTGGAGTGCGTCACTTAATGATTTGAATGCGACCGGAGAAGATAACGGGCCGTGGGGGTTGCGTGACGCTTTCGCAGTGGCCAGTTACTCAAGCGCTGCTCGCAGGAAAAACGCATGTCTTTCTTGGTTCTCCACAACAGTTGCGCCTGCGTGGCCAAGGCGGCCTGCCACATCTGAAAGCCAAAGAAGCCCCGGTCAGCCAAACGCAGCATCGTGCTGCCGTCCAGGCTCACCACACGCCACTGGCGGTACCACGCGCCTCGCGTGTCCGCCTGAGCAATGGGCTGCATCACCAAATGGTCTGAACGTGGGCGTAATCGCGAATCTTCAAGTCGGCGGAGACCAAAGGCACGGCATGATGGCGCGCCGTGGCCACAATGATGCGATCGGCCGGATCCTTGTGAAATTCCCCGGGCAGATCCACAGATTGGACCGAAATACGGACATCCACAGGAACAAACCGAATCGCTGGCACCTGAGCAACCGTATCCAGCCAAGCTGCTGCATCCATGGTCAGTGCCAGACGGCCCACCTTGGCCAGTATTGCCACCTCCCAAGCGCTGATGGCCGAAACCAAGACTTCGCCACCCTGCACCTCAGCCTCGATGGCTTCGCGGGCGGGACGACTCAACTGCGAGTCCCCCGCCGCCCACCATACCAGCGCATGGGTGTCCAATACGATCATTGTGCTGCCTCCCAGGCGTCGTCGTCGACCGGCGACAAGGGGTCGTCGAACCGAAGGACGGAGCCGCGCAGCACCTCCAGCGGATTGCGCTTTGCCACCGCCCGATAGGGGCGGATTTCAATCGCGGGTTTGCCGTGGTCGGTCACAACAATGGGCTCACCGGTGGCTTCAACCTGCCGGAAAAGCTCAAGCGCCCGCGCCTTGAACACGGATTTCGACACTTGCCGACTGTGCATGGCGACCCCAGAAAATAGTCATATAAAATGACCATTTTATCAGAAAGTGACTATAAATATGAAATCGGATGCAGTCGATGGCACGGGCTGCGCCCGACATGGCCAACATGAGAAAAAACCCCGCCACAAAATGCAAAGGCCTTCCGCGCCTACAATAAAAGCCCCCTTTTGCCGAGGCTACCTCAATGCTGATTTATGACGCTCACAGCCCTGCTCCCCGCTGCCTGCGGATGTTCATACTCGAAAAAGGCCTGCGGATACCGGCCCAGACAATCGACGTATTCAAGGGTGATAACCGGCAGGCCGACTTCCTGGCGGTCAATCCGGCGGGCCAGACACCCGCAATCCGTCTGGATGATGGCGCCGTCTTCGCGGAATCCGTGGCCATTGCAGAGTACCTCGAAGAAACCCACCCAGAGCCGCCACTGATCGGCGCCGATCCCGTCGAACGGATGCAGACACGGCAGTGGTGGCGGCGCATCGAGCTGAACATCACGGAATTCATCCACAACGCCTACCATTATGCCGAGGGTCTGGCACGCTTCGAATCCCGGATCCCCGTGGCGCCAGAGGCCGCCGATGGGCTCAAGCGTATCGCGCAGGACCGCCTGCACTGGCTCGACGCGATGCTGGGAGATGGCCCCTATATCTGCGGGGCCCGCTTTACGGCCGCGGATATCTGGCTGTATGTGTGGCTCGATTTCGGCCGTGAAGCCGGCCAACCGTTCGACGCAGCCACATTGCCGCGAATCGGCCGCTGGTTCGAACACATCGCAAGCCGCCCCAGTGCCGCACAAAGCCGCGCGCTGCTCGCCGATCAGCGCGCTTAGCACTGGCAAACCCAGGCGCAACGAGGCCAGCTCGCGTATATCGCGCGCAACATTTCGCGCAACACCTAGTTGACAAACATTATATATTTATGCATAATGTTAAATATACCGCAGGCTTTTCCTGCTTGCCCACACCCCTGACAGGAGCACACCCAACATGTCCCTACGCATCAATGATGTCGCCCCCAACTTCACCACCGACTCCACGGCTGGCACTCTGACCCTGCATGACTGGATGGGCGACAGCTATGCCATCCTGTTTTCCCATCCCAAAGACTTCACCCCGGTGTGCACCACCGAATTCGGCGCCGTCGCCCGCCTGGCACCCGAATTCGCCAAGCGCAACACCAAGGTCATGGGCGTCTCGGTCGACAGCGTCGAAGAGCACCATCGCTGGAAGAACGACATCGCCCAGTTCGCCCAGGCCCCCGCCGATTTCCCCATCATCGACGACACCTCGCTGCAGGTGGCCAAGCTGTACAACATGCTGCCCGCCGAAGCCGTGCTGCCCGACGGCCGTACGCCAGCCGACAGCGCCACGGTGCGCACCGTGTTCATCATCGGGCCCGACAAGAAAATCCGCCTGACCATGGCCTACCCCATGTCGGTCGGCCGCAACTTCGCCGAAATCCTGCGCGCCCTCGATGCCATCCAGGCTACAGATGGCGTACCCTTAGCCACCCCGGCTGATTGGGTCCCCGGCCAAGACGTGATCGTGGGCCTGAGCCTGACCGATGAACAGGCCAAGGAAAAATACGGCAAGGTCGACGTCCGCCTGCCCTACTTGCGATTCATCGCCGATCCCAGCAAGCAATAAACAGCATCTGCAGCCCCGTGCAACGCAACCGGCCCCATACGGGGCCGGTTTTCTTGCCTGCTTGTGCATCGATGGCTCAGCGCAGATTGCGGCGCAGAATCTTGCCGGTATTGGTCTTGGGCAGGTCATCCATGAATTCGATGATTCGCGGGTATTTGTACGAGGCCATGCGCGCCCGGCTCCAGGCGATGAGTTCGGATTCTGTCAGGGCCGCGCCGGGCTTGAGCGACACCACAGCCTTCACGGTTTCCCCGCGATAGGTGTCGGACACACCCACCACGGCGACTTCCCGAATGGCTGGATGCGCATACAAGGCGTCCTCGACCTCGCGGGGCCAGACCTTGTAGCCGCCCGCGTTGATCATGTCTTTCTTGCGATCGACCAGATAGAACCAGCCTTCCTGGTCCATGAAGCCGACATCGCCCGAGAGCATGAAGCCATCGCGCATGATGCGTGCGGTTTCATCTGGACGATTCCAGTATCCCTTCATGACCTGCGGACCCTGCTTGGCGAGCTCGCCCATTTCACCCGGATCCGCCTGTGTGCCATCTTCACGCAGAATACGCACCAGGGTATTGAACACCGGCACGCCGATGGACAATGCCCCCGATGCCTGGTCGACCGGCGCCCGGGCATCTTGTGGCACCATGAGGGTGACCGAGCAGGTTTCGGTCATGCCGTAGGCATTGCGTATGTAATGACCCGTCAACGTCTCGAATGCATCGGCCGTGGCTGGTGGAATGGGCGCCCCGCCGGAATACAGCCCGCGAAAGCTGTCGAAGTCTCCAGGACGGATGTGACCGGTGTTCATCAGGCTGATGAACGCGGTGATGGCGCCGATGGTGAAGGCCGGCCGATGGGCGCGGATCGTCTCGAGGATCACGTCGGGGTGAAAACGGTGCGTCAGCAGCAACGGACAGCCAGCGAGCAGGGTCAGTGCCGCGTGAGCCGCCATCCCCGTGATGTGGAACAGGGGTGCGATGCACAGGTTGGCATCCCCGCTGTCGAGCCGCACCCAGTCACGAAACACACAGGCGTTGAACAGGATGTTGCCATGGGTGTTCATGGCGCCCTTCGGCTTGCCCGTGGTCCCCGACGTGTAGGTGAGCAATGCCGTGTCGTCGGCCAGCAGGCGGACCGGCGGCAAGGCGGCATCAACGGCCATGGCCTGATCCAGAACGTGTTGGAGATCCACCGCACCCGCGGCGGGCGGCAGACGCGGGCTCTCGCCCAGCACCCGGGCATCGTTGGCGCTCTGGCCATCCAGGGCGGAAAAGGTGATCCGTATCGGCAGATCGACCGTGCCGGACTGAAGCAAGGGGGCCACGATCTCTATGTACAACGCATCGAGACACAGCAGCGCCCTGGCGCCGGAGTCTTGCAGAATGTGCGCCAGCTCAGCCGACTTGTTCATGGGGTTCACCGGCACGGCAATGCCCCCGGCTTTCCAGGTACCCAGCAAGCCGACGAGGAACGCCGGGTTGTTCTGCATGAACAGCACCAGCCGGTCGCCCCGCTGAAACCCCTGCACCAACAGGTAATGCGCCAGCGCCGATGACGCGCCGTCCAGTTCGGCCCGGGTCATGGCCGCATCGAAATAGCGAATGATGACATCGCCTGGCGATTGCACCACCAGAGCCGCAAAAGCGGCCGGGATGCTGGGAAAGTCTGGCTGGATGTCAGCGGGCTGCCGCGGCCCGTACTGCGCCAGCCAGGGCCTGCCGTCTTGAACCTTGGACACTGTCGTCACCCCACGGTTTTTTGTGCGACCGGATGCGACCCGATGATCGAACCACGATCGATCTCATAATTGTGATCGAGCACGCTGGCCGCGTGCTGAAGATCCGCCCCTGAAAGCAGGGCACTGAACCCTTCGGCCCTGAGCGCCCCCACGACTTCCGCAATGCGCAGGGACAGCGCGGGTGCGACCCCTTCGAACGGTTCATCGAGAAGCACCAGCTGCTGCCCTGTCATGAGCGCCCTGCCGATGGCGACCAGCTTCTGCTGCCCGCCAGACAATTCCATGGCCTTTCTGGGGGCAAAGCCTTGCAGCTCGGGAATGATCTGGTAAGCGCGTTGCAGGTGGCGTTCGGCATCGGTAATGCCCAG
>NZ_JBAYTI010000006.1:0-65827 GCF_041675725.1 Castellaniella sp.
CGACCCCATGGGGCGTCGCTGATGCTGGGTATCTTTTGGGTTCGTCGTCTGGGGATGCTGTTTTGGCTCGGCAGCCTGGTGCCGCTCGCGGCGGCCCAGGATACCCTGCCGGCCGATCATCCATACAGCGCCCTCGTCCAGATCCAGAACGCCGCGCGCACCCTCGATTATTCGGGCATCACGGTCTACCAGCAGGGCCGCAGCCTGCAGGCTGCGCTGCTGGTGCACTGGGTCGACGGTTCGGGCGAGCGCGAGCGCTTCGAAACACTGGATGGCCTGCCGCGCGAATGCCTGCGCGAGAACCGCAAAGAACAGTGCCTGTACCCGGACCAGCGCCTGGTGATTCGCCGCACGGTGGGTCCCGATCATTTTCCGGCGCTGCTGCAGGCGGATCCGGGCCTGATCGCGCAGCATTATGAATGGCGCCCGGCCCTGGGCACGTATCGGGTCGCCGGGCGCGATTGCATGGTGTCCGAACTGGCGGCGCGCGACACCCTGCGCTACAGCTACCGGCTGTGCACCGATCTCGAAAATCACCTGCTGCTCAAGACGCAGACGTTCGACGAACATGGCCACCTGATCGACCAGATGGCCTTCAGCCGGCTCAAGCTCAGCCCGGACGTCGGGCCCGCAGACATGGCCTCCCGGTATGATGCCAAGGATTGGGCCGTGCGCGAGGAAAACAGCCGCAGCGTCGACCTGCTGGGCGAGGGCTGGCGCTTTGCGCTGCCGCCCGGCTTCAGGCCCCAGGCCGAGATCACGTACCAGGTGGGCCCCGAGCAGGCGGTGAATCAGCTGGTCATATCCGACGGGCTGGCCGCTATTTCCATTTTTATTGAAACCTTTGACGCCCAAAGGGATCAAAACCTCCAGGAAGGCAGTTTGCGCCAGGGCGCCATCAACATCTACCGCACGCGCCTGGCGGCATACTGGCTCACGGCCATGGGCGAAGTACCGGCGCAAACGGTGCACGACGTGGTTCATGCAGCCCAGTACACCCCCGGAACTGCCCGTTGATCATTCCATTGCAAGGAGAATCGCATGATTCTGTCTTTTTCAGGTAAACCACGCTCATCCGCACTGGCCCGATGGGCGGCCGGTACGGCCGCCAGCCTGGCCCTGGCGCTGAGCGTGCCCGTCGGGCTGGCTCATGCCCAGGACCACGCAGTGCAAGTGGCGCTGCCCGACTTCACCCAGATCATCGCCGAAACCGAAGGCTCGGTGGTCAACATCCGGACCACGGAAACCATTCCGGTGCGGGGCGGCGCGCGGGGTCCGGGGGGCGATCCTTCCGACCTGTTTCGCTGGTTCTTCGGCCCCGACTTCAATCCGCCCGGCTTTGGCCAGACGCCCCGCGCGCCCGGCCAGCCCCAACAGCCGCGCGAGCGCACGGTGCCGCGCGGCATCGGCTCGGGCTTCATCATCTCCAAAGACGGCTACGTCCTGACCAACAATCACGTGGTCAACAACGCCAATGACATCTTCGTCACCATGACCGACGGCACCGAGTACAAGGCCAAGGTGGTCGGTACGGATGCGCGCACCGACATCGCCTTGCTGAAGATCGATGCAAACGACCTGAAACCCCTGCCTATCGGGGATTCGGATGATCTCAAGAAAGGTCAGTGGGTGTTGGCGATCGGCTCGCCCTTTGGCCTGGATTCGACCGTCACGGCCGGCATCATCAGCGCCATCAACCGGGATACCGGCGACTACCTGCCGTTCATCCAGACCGACGTCGCGGTCAATCCGGGCAATTCGGGCGGGCCGCTGATCAACCTGGAGGGCCAGGTCGTGGGCATCAATTCGCAGATCGTCTCGCGCAGCGGCGGCTTCATGGGGATTTCACTGGCCATTCCCATCGACGAGGCCTTGCGCGTGGTCGATCAGCTCAAGGCGCATGGCAAGGTGACCCGTGGCCGTATCGGCGTGCAGATCACCGAGGTCGCGGATGACGTGGCCAAGGCGCTGGGCCTGGACAAGGCGAAAGGGGCCATGGTCAGCAGTGTGGACCCCGATGGGCCTGCGGCCAAGGCCGGCGTGCATGCCGGCGACGTGATCCTGAACTTCCACGGTCACGATATCGATCACATGGCCGATTTGCCGCGCCTGGTGGGGGCCACGCAGCCCGACACCAAGACCTCGCTCAAGGTCTGGCGCAAGGGCAAGGTGGTCGAGCTCAAGGTCAAGGTGGGTGAACTCACCGAAGAGCAGTCCAGCCGGTTCAGCCAGGACGAAGGCCCCACGACGGACAGCACGGTAGACCGCCTGGGCCTGCGCGTGCAGCCGGTGCCCGACGGCGATGCGCCGGGTGTGCTGGTAGACGTGTCCGAAGGGGCGGCGGCCGAATCCGGCATCGAGCCGGGGGATATCATCCTGCGCATCAACGACACCGACATCCGCAGCCCCAAGCAATATGCCGAGGTCGTGGGCAAGCTCGATGAATCGCGCCCGGTCGTGGTTCTGGTCAGCCGCGACCAGCAATCCCAGTGGGTGATCGTCAAGCCCGAATGAGTCCGGTACGATCCTGCGACCAAAACGGCTAAAATGTAAGACGAACGAGAAGGGGGCGCCCGCGGCGTTCCCTTCTCTTTTTTCTTTTTTGAGTCACGTATGGACCACATCCGCAATTTTTCCATCATTGCGCACATCGACCACGGCAAGTCCACCCTGGCCGATCGCCTGATCCAGCGTTGCGGGGGTCTGCAAGATCGCGAGATGTCTTCGCAGGTGCTCGATTCGATGGACATCGAGCGCGAGCGCGGCATCACCATCAAGGCGCAGACGGCCGCGCTGCAGTATCAGGCTGCCGACGGCCGGCGCTACCACCTGAACCTCATCGACACCCCAGGCCACGTCGACTTCTCCTACGAGGTCAGCCGCTCGCTGTCCGCCTGCGAGGGCGCCTTGCTGGTGGTCGATTCGACGCAGGGGGTCGAAGCCCAGACTGTCGCAAATTGTTACACCGCCATCGATCTCGGGGTCGAGGTGGTGCCGGTGATCAACAAAATGGATCTCCCGTCGGCCGACCCCGAGGCGGCGGCGTCCGAAATCGAAGACGTCATCGGCCTGGACGCCTCGGGTGCCATCCGGGCCAGCGCCAAGACGGGGCAGGGGATCGACGACATCCTCGAAGCCATCGTGCAGCGCATCCCGGCACCGCAAGGGGATCCCGGGGGCGCCCTGCAGGCGCTGATCATCGATTCCTGGTTCGACAATTACGTGGGCGTGGTGATGCTGGTGCGCATCGTCAACGGGGTTCTGCGCCCCCGCGACAAAATCCTGCTGATGGCCACCGGCGCCACGCATCTGTGCGAACAGCTGGGTGTGTTCACGCCCAAATCCGAGCCCCGGGAGCAGCTGTCCGCAGGGCAGGTGGGCTTTGTGATCGCCGGGATCAAAGAGCTCGAGCACGCCAAGGTGGGCGACACGATCACCCTGGCGGCCAAGCCGGCTGCGCAGGCCCTGCCGGGCTTCAAAGAGGTCAAGCCCCAGGTCTTCGCCGGCGTGTATCCGGTCGAGTCCAGCGCGTATGACCAGCTGCGCGATTCACTCGAAAAGCTCAAGCTCAACGACGCCTCGCTGCTGTTCGAGCCCGAAGTCTCCCAGGCCCTGGGCTTTGGCTTTCGTTGCGGCTTTCTGGGCCTGCTGCACATGGACATCGTGCAAGAGCGCCTCGAGCGCGAGTTCGACATGGACATCATCACCACCGCGCCGTCGGTGGTCTACGAAGTCCTGGTGCGCGACGGTTCGGTGGTGATGGTCGACAGCCCGGCCCGCATGCCCGAACTGGGGCACATCGTCGAGATCCGCGAGCCCATCATGACCGTCACCCTGTTCATGCCGCAGGAATACGTGGGGCCGGTGATGTCTCTGTGCAACAATCGCCGCGGCGTGCAGCTGAATCTCAGCTACCATGGGCGGCAGGTGCACCTTGCCTACGAGATCCCGCTGGCCGAGATCGTGCTCGATTTCTTCGATCGCCTCAAGTCGGTATCGCGTGGGTACGCATCCATGGATTACGAATTCAAAGAATATCGCGTCGCCGATGTCGTGCGCGTCGATCTGCTCATCAACGGCGAACGGGTCGATGCGTTGTCCATGATCGTGCATCGGGCCAATGCGCGCCCGCGTGGCCGCGAAGTGGTCACCCGCATGCGCGGCCTGATTCCCCGGCAGATGTTCGACATCGCCATCCAGGCGGCCATCGGCGCCGAAGTGGTGGCCCGTGAAAACGTCAAGGCCCTGCGCAAGAACGTGCTGGCCAAGTGTTACGGGGGCGACATCTCGCGCAAGAAGAAACTGCTCGAAAAACAAAAGGCGGGCAAGAAACGCATGAAACAGGTGGGCAACGTGGAAATCCCCCAAGAGGCCTTTCTGGCCGTTTTGCAGGTCGACGACAAATGAACTGGGACTTCGCTCTGCTGCTGTTCGTGGCCTTGCTGGTCACGGGCGCCGTGTGGCTGCTCGACCGGCTGGTGCTGCGGGCCCGAAGACAGCAGCGGGCCGAGGCCGCCGCGCAGGCGTGCCGCAACAATGCGGCGGGCCTGGAGCCCGCCGCACTCGAGGCCGAATGCAGGCAGGTGCGCGAGCGCGTGGGCAAGGCGCCCTGGTGGGTCGAATACGCCATCAGCTTCTTTCCGGTGATCCTGTTCGTCTTCGTGCTGCGCTCATTCGTGGTCGAGCCGTTTCGCATCCCGTCGGGTTCCATGCTGCCCACACTCGAAAACGGCGACCTGATCCTGGTCAACAAGTATGAATACGGCATTCGCCTGCCGGTGCTCAACCGCAAGATCATCGACCTGGGCTCGCCGCAGCGCGGCGACGTCGTCGTGTTCCGCTATCCGGTCGACCCGGCGGTGGATTACATCAAGCGGGTGGTGGGCCTGCCGGGCGACGTGGTCGAGTACCGTCACAAGCAGCTGTATCTCAACGGTTCGCCCGTACCACGCACCCGGGATGGCGACTACTACGAGCCAGACCGTGCCAACTATGTGGCCCAGTATCTCGAGCAGCTCGGTACGGTGTCGCACCGCATCCTGCTCAACCCCCAGGCCCCTCAGGGCCTCATGCCGATCACGCGCTTCCCGGATTTTTCCGACTGCTCGTACCAGGCGGGGGGGGTGCGTTGCACGGTGCCGCCAGGGCATTACTTCGTCATGGGCGATAACCGCGACAACAGCCTCGACAGCCGCTACTGGGGGTTCGTGCCAGACCGCAATCTGGTGGGCCGGGCGTTCTTCATCTGGATGAACTTCGGTGCGCCCAGCCGCATCGGCAGGTTCCACTGATGGCCACCCTGCGGCGCCTGCAAGACGCTCTGGATTACCAGTTCCATGAGCCGGCACTGCTGGTTCAGGCGCTGACCCACCGCAGCCACGGCCGGCCCCACAATGAACGGCTCGAATTCCTGGGCGATTCGGTTCTCAACTTCGTTGTCTCCACGCTGCTGTTTGCCGAGCACGCGCGCATGGACGAAGGGGCCTTGTCGCGGGTGCGCGCGAATCTGGTCAAAGAAGCCAGCTTGGCCGGGATCGCGCTGTCGCTGGGGTTGCCGGACCATCTGCGCCTGGGCGAGGGCGAGCTCAAGAGCGGCGGCTTCAGGCGTCCGTCGATCCTGGCCGATGCGCTCGAAGCCATCCTGGGGGCGATTTATCTCGATGGGGGCTATCCGGCGGCGGCCCACACGATCGAGCACCTGTACCGGCCCATCCTGTCGCAGGTCGACCTGCGCGATGCCGGCAAGGATGCCAAGACCCAGCTGCAGGAACTGGTGCAGGGCAGCGGCCACCCCTTGCCGGTCTACGATGTGCTCACAACCCACGGCGCTGCGCATGATCAGGTGTTTGAAGTGGCGTGCCGTGTAGAATCGCTGGGTGTGCACAAGCAGGCATCGGGGCACAGCCGGCGCAGCGCCGAGCAGGCCGCGGCCGCCCTGGCGCTGGCCGAGCTGCGCACGCGCGGGCTTTTGCGCGGGGCATCGGGGCGGCGCAAGAAAACCGCAGCGTCCAATTCTCATCCGCCTTCTTCTCATGACTGACACCGTACCGTTTCGCTGTGGTTTCGTTGCCCTGGTCGGGCGGCCCAACGTGGGCAAGTCCACCCTGGGCAATGCGCTGGTGGGCGCCAAGCTGTCCATCGTATCGCGCAAGGCACAGACCACCCGGCATCGGATCAACGGGGTGCTGACGCGGGGCGCGGATCAGTTCATTTTCGTGGATACCCCGGGGTTCCAGACCCGTCACGGCGGTGCGATGAACCGCATGATGAACCGCGTGGTCACACAGGCATTGGCAGAGGTCGACGTCGTGGTGCACGTGGTGGAAGCGGGCAAATGGTCGGCGGGCGACGCGGCGCTTTTACCCCTGTTGCCTGCCGGTCGGCCGGTGATTCTGGCCGTGAACAAAGTCGATGCCCTGAAAGACAGGAACGCACTGTTCCCTTATGTCGAAAAACGCATGCAGGCCTATCCCTATGCTGCTGTCGTGCCGGTCAGCGCATTGCGCGCGATCCAGCTCGAGCCGCTGCTCGATGAAATTGCGGTGCACCTGCCGTTGGCCGAGCACTTGTTCGAGGCCGACGCCCTGACCGATCGGCCAGTGCGCTTTCTGGTGGCCGAGCTGATTCGCGAGAAGATTTTTCGCCTGGTGGGCGATGAGCTCCCCTACGGCTGCACGGTCATTATCGAGCAGTGGGAAGAAAATGAAACCGGGGTGCGGGTGTCGGCCTGCGTGGTGGTCGAACGTGAAAGCCACCGGCCGATCCTGTTGGGGGCCGGCGGGCAGCACATGAAGCGCATTGCGACCGAAGCCCGCCAGGACATCGTGCGCCTGCTCGAAAAACCCGTGTTCCTGGATGTCCACATCAAGGTCCGCAAGGGCTGGTCGGCACGCGAATCGACCCTGCGCGAACTGGGTTATGACTAAAGGGCGCGGCCCGCGCATCTACGACGCTTCGGCTCACGTGCTGCATGCCAGCGCGTGGCGCGAGACGTCGCTGATCATACAGGCCTTCACGCGCGACCACGGCCGGCTGGCGCTGGTGGCCAAGGGGGCCAAGCGGCCCTATTCGGCACTGCGGCCGGTTCTGGTATGTTTTCAGCCGCTGTGGCTATCGTGGTCCGGCAGCGCCGAGGTCCGCACGCTGACCCGGGCCGAATCCGGCCCGGTGCGCCTGCTGGACGGTCGCGCCCTGATGTCGGCCTGGTACTTGAACGAGCTCATCCTGCGGCTGCTGCCGCGCGATGACGCCTATCCGCTGGTGTACGATGCCTATGCCGGTGCGCTCGATGCCCTGGCGCAGCCGTTGGCTCCAGCGGCTGCGCATCCGGCGGCCTTGCGCCGTTTCGAATGGGTACTGCTCGAGCAGGCGGGCTATGGGGTCGAGGGCCCCATGCCGGATTTCACGGATTCGCGCGCTGCCGCCATGGTGCGCCGGCAATTGCGAGAACGCCTCGAGCCATTGCTCGAGGCGCCCTTGCGTACGCGGCGGGTGCTGCTGGAATTGCAGCACTACTGAAAAGCATCAATCGCGGCTGCCGCCGAAGATGCCCAGGAGCATCAGCAGATTGACGAAAATGTTGTAGAGATCGAGATACACCGCGAGGGTGGCCGAGATGTAGTTGGTTTCGCCCCCGCGCACGACGCGCTGCAGGTCGACCAGCAGAAAGGCCGAGAAAATGCCGATGGCCAGGACCGACAGCGTGAGGGTCAGAGCCGCGATCTGCAAGAAGATGTTGGCGAGCATGGCCACGATCAGCAGCACCACGCCCACGAACAGGAACTTCTGCCAGTGGGAGAAATCCCGCTTGGTGGTGGTGGCCACGGCGGCCATGGTGCCGAACACGGCTGCGGTACCCCCGAACGCCAGCATGATCAGCTGGGCGCCATTGCCCATGCCCAGCACGAAGCCCAGCATGCGCGACAGCATGAGACCCATGAAAAAGGTGAAGCCCAGCAGCAGGGCGACCCCCAGCGAGCTGTTCTTGTTGCGCTCGACCAGGAACATGAGCCCGAAGGCGCCGATCAGAAAGACCAGTGCGCTGGTGCCCGGGCTTTCGCTCATGAGCTGGTTCATGCCGGAGGACAGGCCGATGGCCGCCCCGAGCACCGTGGGAATGAGCGACAGGGCCAACAACCAGTAGGTGTTGCGCAGCACGCGGTTGCGGGCCACCTGCGTGGCGGATGACGTGCCGGTACCTGGTAGAGTTTGACGGAAGTCGGACATAGCGGTTTCCTGATAAAGGCCCAGTCAACGCGACTGGGCAGACAGATATGTGAATCTTACAACAAGCTGAATGTGCAAGTCCACGTATGGAGTTGATTATTTTGACTGGAGTTGTCGCGGAAAGTTTCAATGGGGCCGGGCGGCCAGCGCGTGGCTGCGCAGTTCATGGCCCTGCTGGCGGTATTGCTGCCAGCGCGCGCGTGCGGCCTGCCGGTCGTCCGGGTGTTCGGAGACGATTTCGAGAATGCGGGCAAACTGCCCCGCATGGGGCGGGCAGTGCAGATCCAGGTTGAGCAGCCAGCCGCAGGATGCCAGGCTGGCCAGATCGGCGGGCTGGTCGACGAGGATCACCGGCGCGTGCGCAAGCAGTGGGTCGTGGGCGCGCACGTGCGGGATGAAACTGGCCGGCTCGAAGGACCACAGCAACGCGTCATAGCGCTGTAGCCGGCGGGCATCGGTGCACCAGACTGCGACACGATGCCCGGCCTGCACGTGGCGCGCCGTGGTATGGCAGGCCATGTGCAGGCGGTGGTGCGCGCCGTGGGCGAAGTCTACGCGGCTCATGCGCCGGACTGCCCCAGCAGGTATTGCACCAGCAGGGGGACCGGCCGGCCCGTCGCCTCTTTTTGCTTGCCTTCGAGCCAGGCCGTGCCGGCGATGTCGAGATGGGCCCAGGTGAACGCTTTGGTGAAGCGCGACAGGAAGCAGGCCGCGGTGACGGATCCGGCGGCCCGCCCGCCGATGTTGGCCATGTCGGCAAAGTTGGACTTGAGCTGCTTCTGGTATTCGGCGCCCAGGGGCAGGCGCCAGGCAGGGTCGAGGGCCTGGCGGCCGGCGGCCAGCAGGTGCTCGGCCAGGGTATCGTCCGTCGAGAACAGGCCGCTGTTGACGTGGCCCAGCGCAATCACGCAGGCCCCCGTCAGGGTGGCGATATCAATGACAGCGGCGGGCTTGAAGCGCTCGGCGTAGGTCAGGGCGTCGCAGAGGATCAACCGCCCTTCGGCATCCGTATTGAGGATTTCGATCGTTTGCCCCGACAGGCTGGTGACGATGTCGCCTGGCTTGTTGGCCGTACCGCTGGGCAGGTTTTCGCAACTGGGAATGAGGCCGATGACTTCGCGCGGCAGGTCGAGCTCGGCGACCGCGCGCAGCGTACCCAGCACGCTGGCGGCCCCGCACATGTCGAATTTCATTTCGTCCATGGCGGCCGCCGGCTTGATGGATATGCCCCCGGCATCGAAGGTGACGCCCTTGCCCACCAGGACGATGGGGGCCGCGGCGCTGGGTTGACTGGGGGTGTGCCGCAGGACGATGAAGGCAGGGGGTTCGGCCGAACCGCGCGCCACCGACAGGAACGAGCCCATCTTGAGGGCTTCGATTTTTTTCTGGTCGAGGACCTCGGCCTTCAGGGTTTTGAACTGCCGGGCCAGCTGGCGCGCCGTCTCGCCCAGGTAAGTGGGCGTGCAGATGTTGGGCGGCAAGTCGCCCAGCTGGCGCGCGAGATTGACCCCGGCCCCGACCGCCGCCCCCTGGGCCAGGGCCGTGCGCGCGGCCCCTGCCTGGCTGCGCGGGCCATGCACGATGAACTGCTGCAGCTGGACCGCCGGTTTGGGCTCGCTGAATGTGGCGTCGTACTGGTAGCAGGCGGCCGACACGGCCTGGGCCGCCGCGCGCACGCAGTCGGCGAAGCCGGCATCGACGCAGGGCAGGGTGCACAGGGTAGAGACGGCGTGAGACAGCCCGGCCCGCACGCACAGGCCCGCAAAGACTTCGTGGGCTTGGCGGACGGTGGCCGCTTCGAGCGTGTCCGCCTCGCCCAGACCGAGTAAAATGATGCGTTCCGCCGCCACCCCGGCAGGGGCATGGATGACCAGGCTCTCGCCCGCGGCTGCCTTGAACTCGGCCTGCACGATGTGCCCCAGGGTGCCCTGGGTGGCCTGGTCGAGTGCCTGGGCGTCCGGGCTCAGCTGCCCCCCCTTGAATACGCCGACCGCCAGAGCCTGGGTCTTGACAGTATGCAGGGTGGTGGTGCTGCTTGTGCTAAATTTCATCAGTTTTCCTCTGTGTTCCGGGTGAAGACAAGATTCCGATACGGTTCATCACGATACGGTTCATTATTCCGCATTTTCCATGTCCTTGTTCAAGCGTGCCGTCGTATCCGAAATCGTCAGCCACGGGGGGATCGTCTTTTCAACCCTGTTGGTGGTCTGGCTCAGCGTTCTCATTGTGCGCCTGCTGGGCGAAGCGGCCAATGGCGACATCGGGGCCAATGTCGTGCTGGGCCTGGCGGCCTTCTCCAGCATTACCGCGCTGCCGGTGATCCTGTCCGTGTCGCTGTTCGTCGCCGTACTCACCACGGTCACGCGCAGCTACCGGGAGTCTGAGATGGCCGTCTGGTTTGCCAGCGGCCTGTCGCTGCGGCAGTGGCTGCAGCCCATCATGTGGTTCGCCGTGCCGGTGGCGCTGGTGGTGGCGGCGCTGACCCTGTCTGCCTCGCCGTGGGCCTACGGCCAGATCGCCGAGTATCGCCAGCGTTTCGAGCAGCGCTCGGACCTGTCGCGCGTGGCCTCGGGCCAATTCATAGAAACCGACGAAGGGCGTCGGGTCTTTTTTGCCGAACCGCCCGAGCGCCCCGATGACGAGCTCGGGCGCATCGTCGCGCGGGTGGCCGATCCCGAATGGTTGAGCGTGGTGGTGGCCGACAGCGCGGCAATCCGGGCCGAAGACAACGGGGATCGCTTCCTGGTGTTGGGCCCCGGGCATCGTTATGACTTCAAAGAGGGCTCCTCCGAAATGCGCCTGCTCGATTTCGAGCGCTACGGCGTGCGCATCGAAAGCCGCAGCGATCCGGCCACCCTCGAGGCCGCCCGGCAGAAAGCCCTGCAGCAGATCAAGGCCCGGCCAACAGCCGATCTGATCCGCCAGGCCGACAGCGAATCCCTGTCCCAGCTGATGTGGCGGCTGTCGCTGCCTCTGGCGGCCCTCAATCTGGCGTTGATCGCGCTGCCGCTGGGGGCAGTCAACCCGCGTCTGGGGCGTTCGGGCGACCTGCTGCTGGCCGGGCTGCTGGCCTTGCTGTACATGAATCTGATCAATCTGTCGCGCAGCTGGATCGATGATGGCGTCTTGCCGTTCAGCATTGGCCTGTGGTTGGTGCACGGGGTATTTCTGGCCCTGGGGATGGGCCTGTTGTGGTGGCGCACGCGGCTGCGCCGGCCTCGCGCGCCGGCGCCGGCATGAGCAAGGTGCCCGAGTATCCCAGCAGCAGGCTGTGGTTCAGGCTCACCGCCTGCTTCAGGTGGTTCCACAAGGCCATGACCCTGCGCGTGTGACGCAGGTCTTCGTGGCAGTACATCCAGAAGCTGCGCGAGATGTGGATCTCGTCCTCCAGTACGGGCTGCAGGCGTGGGTCCTGCGCAGCCAGAAAACAAGGCAAAATGGCCAGGCCCTGGCCGCCCAGGCTGGCGTGATACTGGGCCAGGATGCTGGTGCTGCGGAAGGTCACCCGCGAGGCCTGCACGAGATCGTCGAGATAGCGCAGGCGGTCGCTGAACAGCAGTTCGTCGACATAGCCAATGAAGGTATGGCGGCCCAGGTCGCCATGCTGCCGGATGGCGGCATGGCGGGCCAGGTAGTCCCGGCTGGCATACAGCTTCAGGGTATAGTCGGTCAGCTTGGTGCACAGATAGGGGCCGCGCTGGGGGCGTTCCAGGGCGATGGCGATGTCGGCCTCGCGTTTCGACAGGCTGATGAAACGGGGTACCGGCAGGATGTCCAGCGTCATGTCCGGGTGCCTGCGCTGGAAATCTACCAGCAGCGGTGTCAGAATGATACTGCCGAAGCCTTCGGTCGAGCCGATGCGTACGTGGCCCGACAAGCTCTGCGCGGCGCCGCTCAGGGTCTCTTGTGCGGCCAGCAGGGCGCTTTCCACCGGTTCGGCATAGGCCAGCAGGCGCTGGCCGTCTTCGGTCAGGGTAAAGCCGCTGGCGCGGGATTTTTCAAACAAGGTCACGCCCAGCGCCTGCTCCAGGAGGCGAATACGGCGGGTCACCGTGCTGTGCTGTACGCCCAACCGCTGGGCGGCCGCGCTGGCCCGCTGGGTGCGGGCCACCTCGATGAAGTACCGTATGGCATCCCAGTCGTGGATCATCGGTGGACCTTTGTGCATTGATTGTCAATGAATGTGCAAATATTTTGATGGCAATATGTTTTTTACACAACTAAACTGGACTGCTTGACGCAGACACTTTATTTCAGGAGAACACCATGAGCGACATCCCACGCGTCCCACTGCTGATCGGCGGTGAGCTGGTCCAATCCCAAACCACGCAATGGCGTGATGTCATCAACCCCGCCACCCAAGAGGTGGTTGCCCGGGTGCCGTTCGCCACTCCCGAAGAAGTCGAGCGTGCCGTGGCCAACTCGCGCGAGGCCTTTGCCACGTGGCGCATGGTCAGCCAGGCCAAGCGCCGTCAGATCATGACCGATCTGGCCCAACTGCTGCGCGAGAACACCACCAAAATCGCCGAAGTCCTGTCGCGCGAACATGGCAAGACCCTGCCCGATGCCGAAGGCGAAGTAGCGCGTGGCCTCGAAGGGGTCGAGCACGCGGTCTCGGCCAACACCCTGCAGCTGGGCGACTACGCCGAGAACGCCGCCACCGGCATCGACGTCTACAGCGTACTGCAGCCGCTGGGCGTGTGCGCGGGCATCACCGCCTTCAATTTCCCGGTCATGCTGCCGTGCTGGATGTTCCCGATCGCCGTCACCATGGGCAATACCTTCGTCTACAAACCGTCCGAGCAAGACCCCAGCGCGTCCATGATGGTGGCCGAGCTCGCCCTGCAGGCCGGCCTGCCGCCCGGGGTGCTCAATGTCGTGCATGGCGGCCCGGACGTCGCCAATGCCCTGTGCGATCATCCCGACATCAAGGCGGTTTCCTTCATCGGTTCCACCCGGGTGGGCACCGAGATCTACCGCCGCTCGTCCAACGCCGGCAAGCGGTGCCAGGCCATGATGGGCGCCAAGAATCACAGCGTGGTCATGCCCGACGCCGATCGCGAAGCCGCGCTCAACTCCATGCTCGGCGCCGCCTTTGGCGCCGCGGGCGAGCGCTGCATGGCGATTTCGGTCCTGGTGCTGGTGGGCGAAGCCCAAAAATGGCTGCCCGACTTCGTCGAGCGGGCCCGCAAGCTCAAGGTGAATATCGGTACGGACCGTTCCGCCGATCTGGGGCCGATCATCTCGCCGTCCGCCAAGGCGCGTATCGAAGGGCTCATCCAGAAAGGGGTCGATGAAGGGGCCGAGCTCCTGCTCGACGGCCGCGGCATCACGGTGCCAGGCTACGAAAAAGGCAATTTTGTCGGGCCCACCATCTTCAGCAAGGTGAAGCACGGCATGACTATCTACAACGAAGAGATCTTCGGCCCGGTGCTGTCCGTGGTGCTGGTCGATACGCTCGAAGAGGCAGTCGAATTCATCAATGCCAACCCCAATGGCAACGGCACGTCCATCTTCACGCAAGACGGCGGCCATGCCCGGTATTTCCAGAACCATGTCGACGTCGGCCAGGTGGGTATCAACATTCCCATTCCGGTCCCGGTCGCCTGGTTCAGCTTCACGGGCTCGCGGGCGTCCAAGCTGGGCGACCTGGGCCCCAATGGTCGCCAGTCGATTTATTTCTGGACCCAAACCAAGACCATCACGGCCCGCTGGGCCGCGCACCCGCGTGAAGTCAACACCACCATCGCCATGAAGTAATCACAGGCTGCACCGCATGCGGTGCAGCCATGCGTCTGCGGGGCGGCCGTGCATCAGGCGGGCCGCCCCACTGCTGTCATTTCCTGATGTAATATTGGGCCTGTCCTATATTCCTTTCTCATGGAAGTTCACGCCCTCGATGAATCTGCAGCAATTTCGTTTCGTGCGCGAGACCATCCGGCGCAATTTCAATCTCACCGAGGCCGCGCGGGCGTTGTATACATCACAGCCAGGGGTGTCCAAGGCCATCATCGAGTTCGAGGAAGAACTGGGCGTGAAGATCTTCGAGCGCCATGGCAAGCGCCTCAAGGGGCTGACCAAGCCCGGCGTGGCCGTCTGGGGGGTCATCGACCGCATCATGCGCGAAGTCGACAACCTGAAGAAAGTCAGCGATGAGTTCGCCCGCCACGACGAAGGGGCGCTGGTCATCGCCTGCACCCATACACAGGCCCGATACCTGCTGCCGCGTGTGATACCGGCTTTCAGGGCTCGCTTTCCCAAAGTGCACGTGTCCCTGGCCGAGGGTAATCCAGAGCACCTGGCCCGGCTGGTGTTGCAGGACCAGGCCGACCTGGCCATTGCCACCGAGACACTGGCGCAGACGGCGGGCCTGGTGGCGCTGCCGGTGTATACCTGGGAGCACACCCTGGTCGTACCCCCGGACCACCCGCTCACCAGCCTGACATCCAGCGCTGCACGGCAGCTGTCGCTCGAGCACCTCGCCCGGTATCCCATCGTCACCTACGACCGCGCCTTCTCGGGGCGCAGGGCCATTGACCAGGCCTTCGAGCAGGCCGGGATCAGCCCCGACATCGTGCTCGAGGCCATCGATGCCGATGTGGTCAAGACCTATGCCGACATTGGTCTGGGCATTGGCATCATCGCCGGGGTGGCATTCGATCCGCGCCGCGATAAGACGTTGGTGGGCCTGCCCGCCGGCCATTTGTTCGGCACGCACACGACCAGCGTGGCCATACGGCGCAACGCCTTTCTGCGAGACTTTGTCTATGTGCTGCTCGAGATGCTGGCCCCCGAACTGACGCGCCCGGTGGTGGCAGAGGCGATCGGCCAGCCGGTGGCGCCCCGCTAGCGGCTGGCCGTGGCCGAGCCGGCTTGCGCCGAGCTGGCTTGCAGGCGGCGTGCGCCGTTATAGCGTTTGCGCCAGTACGCCATATCCATGCTCTCGACGCGGATCTCTGCGCCACTGCGGGGCGCATGCACGAATTTCTGGTCGCCCAGGTAAATGCCCACGTGCGAAAACCGGCGCCCCAGCGTATTGAAGAACACCAGATCGCCGCGCCGCAGCTCGTCGCGCTTGACGGACGTGCCCAGCCGGGCCTGCTGGCTGGCTATTCGGGGCAGCTTGAGGCCCAGTGATTTTTCGGCTGCATAGGCGACCAGCCCACTGCAGTCGAACCCCTTGTTCGGCCCATTGCCCCCGTAGCGGTATTTGACCCCGAGGAACTTGAGTGCCGTGCCCGCCATGGTGTGTGGCGCTGGCGTGAGGCCTGGCTGGCCCCTGGCGGCATCCATGCGCTCGATGCCGAGCGGCGGATCGGTTTCCAGCCAGGCGCCAAGGGGGTCGGAGCGCGCCACGAGCGTGGAGCGCGGGCTATCGAGGAGATCGTCGATGGAATCGGTGCGGGCCGTTTGCTGCGTTTGCGTGGCGCAGCCCGCCAGCAGGACCAGTGTGGCGCCCACCAGTGCGCGCATTGGCCAATGGCCAACCAATGGCAAGGGAAGGGCGTGTGCAGGTCGATGGGGCGGCGGCATGATGGGAAAGCGGGTGGGGCGGCGTATCCGTGCGAGTGTAGAAGATCGTGGCGATCGAGTAAAGTCTGCCCATGCGGCCTGTCGTAGGTGTAGCATCAGGGGGCAGCATCTGGCCCACTCGACCATGGAGACATCAATGCAGAAGATCCGAGAGTTTCATCGCCAATCCATTCAGGATCGCGAAGGTTTCTGGGCCCGCGAAGCCCGGCGCATCCACTGGGAAACCCCCTGGTCCAAAGTACTCGATGACTCACGTCCGCCGTTTGCGCGCTGGTTTGTCGGGGGGCGCACCAACCTGTGCTACAACGCGGTCGATCGCTGGCTGGACACCCAGGGAGACCAGCCCGCGCTCATCTGGGTGTCCACGGAAATCGATCAGGAAATCGTCTACACACGGGCCGAACTGGCCCGCGAAGTTCAGGCGGCGGCCGCCATCCTGCAGAGCCTGGGGGTGGTTCAGGGAGACCGGGTGCTGATCTACCTGCCCATGATCCCCCAGGCCGCTTTTTTCATGCTGGCGTGCGCCCGGTTGGGGGCCATTCACTCCGTCGTGTTCGGCGGCTTTGCGGCGTACAACCTCGGGCAGCGTATCGATGATGCGCAACCCAAGGTCGTGATCTCCACCGACGCCGGCTCGCGGGGGGGCCGGCCGATCGCCTACAAACCGCTGCTGGATCAGGCCCTGAGCCAGTCGACGCACCAGCCGGCGCACGTGGTGCTGGTGGATCGGGGGCTGGTGCCCATGTCGCTGCAGGCGGGTCGCGACCTGGATTACGCGACCCTGCGCGCGCGCCACCTGGATGTCCAGGTGCCGGTGGTGTGGCTCGAGTCCAATGAGCCCAGCTACATTCTGTACACGTCGGGCACCACCGGCAACCCCAAAGGGGTGCAGCGCGACGTGGGGGGCCACGCCGTGGCCCTGTGCGCCTCGATGGAGTACATCTTCGGCGGCAAGCCGGGCGACGTCTATTTTTCGAGCAGCGACATCGGCTGGGTGGTGGGGCACTCCTACGTGGTGTACGGGCCTTTGCTCAACGGCCAGGCAACCGTCATGTATGAAGGCACGCCGATACGGCCGGATGCCGCGATTCTGTGGCGCATCGTCGAGACCTACCGCGTCAATGCGCTGTTTTCGGCGCCGACCGCCATCCGGGTACTGAAAAAACACGACCCTGCACTGCTCAAGCGCCACGATCTCTCCAGCCTCGATCGCATCTACCTGGCGGGCGAGCCGCTCGACGAACTCACTGGTCAGTGGCTATCCGAAGCGCTGGGCAAGCCGGTGATCGACAACTACTGGCAAACCGAAACCGGCTGGCCGATCCTCTCTGCGCAACCCGGGGTAGAAGAAGTCCCGACCCGGTATGGCAGCCCCACTGTCCCGGTTTATGGCTTCGACGTGCGCGTGGTCAACGAAACCACCGGGCTCGCCTGCGGCCCCAACGAGAAGGGGGTGGTCGCCATCGAACCCCCCCTGCCGCCCGGGGCGATGACCACGATCTGGCGCGATGACGAGCGCTTCGTGAAGACGTATTTCGAATCGTTTCCGGGGCGCCTGACCTACTCCACATCCGACTGGGGGCGCGTGGATGAAGACGGCTATTGGTTCATACTCGGGCGCACCGATGACGTGATCAATGTCGCCGGGCATCGCCTGGGCACGCGCGAGATCGAAGAATCGGTCAATACGCATCCGGCGGTGGCCGAATCGGCGGTGGTCGGGGTGGCGGATTCGGTCAAGGGTCAGCAGGCCATGGGCTTTGCCGTCTTGCGGGACGCGGCCCTGCTGGATCAGCCCGATAGCCGCGCGCGCCTCGAGGCCGAAATCAAGGCGGTGATCGAGCAGCGCAACGGGGCCGTGGCCCGGCCGTCGCGCATCCTGTTCGTCAACAGCCTGCCCAAGACGCGTTCGGGCAAGGTGCTGCGGCGGGCCATCGTGGCCCTGTGCGAGGGCCGCGACCCGGGGGATCTCACCGCCATCGAGGATCCGTCGTCGCTCGAACAGATTCGTGGGGTGCTCTAAGCCGTCTAAGCCGAGGGTCCGAACCCGCTGTCAGGGTCGAGTAAGAAACATGCAGTACGTTAGGCATACGGACGCCAAGCGTGCTTGAACACCACACATCACATTCAAAGGAGCGAGTCATGACCACGGAGATTGAGTCGATATTAGTGGAAAATCGGGTTTTTTCGCCTCCGGCCGACCTGATGTCCCAGGCCAATGTGTCTGGCATGCGGGGCTACAAGGCCTTGTGCGACGAGGCCGATCGTGATCCAGAAGCATTCTGGGCGCGGCTGGGTCGCGAAAACCTGGTTTGGGACACGCCGTTCAATCAGGTGATCGATGCATCCAATGCGCCGTTCTACCGTTTTTTCCCAGACGGCGAACTCAATATCTCGGCCAACTGCCTCGACCGGCACATGGGTACGCCGGTCGAAAATCACACGGCGCTCATCTTCGAGGCCGACGACGGGCAGGTCTCGCGGGTCACCTACAAGGAACTGCTGGTTCGCGTATCGCGGCTGGCCAATGCCATCAAGGCGCTGGGCTACGCAAAGGGCGATCGTGCCGTGATCTACATGCCCATGTCCATCGAAGCGGTCGTGGCCATGCAGGCCTGCGCGCGCCTGGGGGTGATCCATTCGGTCGTGTTTGGCGGTTTTTCATCGAAAAGCATTCACGAACGGGTGGTCGACGTGGGCGCGACCCTGGTAATCACCGCGGATGCCCAGATTCGGGGCGGCCGCACCATCGCACTCAAAAATGCGGTGGATGAAGCCCTGGCCATGGGGGGCTGCGAGGCGGTGCGCAAGGTCATCACCTACCGGCGGGCGGGCTCTGACATCGGCTGGCATGCCGATCGCGACCTCTGGTGGCACGACGTCATCCAGGGCCAGTCCGACCAGTGCCCCCCGGTCACCGTCGAGGCCGACCATCCGCTGTTCATTTTGTACACCTCCGGGTCCACGGGCAAGCCCAAAGGGGTGCAGCACTCCAGCGCCGGCTACTTGCTCTGGTCGCTCATGACCATGAAATGGACGTTCGATGCCAAGCCCGACGATGTCTTCTGGTGCACCGCCGACGTCGGCTGGGTCACTGGGCATTCGTACGTCACCTACGGTCCGCTGGCCGCCGGCGTCACGCAGGTCGTGTTCGAGGGGGTGCCCACCTATCCGGATGCGGCCCGATTCTGGAAGATGATCCAGGCCCACAAGGTTTCCGTGTTCTACACGGCGCCCACGGCCATCCGCTCGCTCATCAAGCTGTCGGAGGCCGATCCGGCCGTACATCCCAGATCCTTCGACCTGAGCTCTCTGCGCATCATCGGCTCGGTGGGCGAGCCCATCAATCCCGAAGCCTGGGTCTGGTATTACAACAACGTCGGGGCCGGGCGCTGCCCGGTCATCGACACCTGGTGGCAGACGGAAACCGGTGCGCACATGATCACGCCGCTGCCAGGTGTCACACCGCTCAAGCCGGGTTCCTGCACGCTGCCCTTGCCGGGCATCGATGCCGCGGTGGTCGACGAAACCGGCCAGGAGGTCGAGCGGGGCAAGGGGGGGTTCCTGGTCATACGCAAGCCCTGGCCCGCCATGATCCGCACGGTCTGGGGGGATCCGGAACGTTTCAAGAAAACGTATTTCCCGCCCGAAATGAAAGGCTGGTATCTGGCCGGAGACGGCGCCCAGCGCGACAAGGACGGCTACTTCTGGATCATGGGGCGCATCGATGACGTGCTCAACGTGTCAGGGCACCGCCTGGGCACCATGGAGGTCGAGTCCGCGCTCGTCGCCCACGAGATGGTCGCCGAGGCGGCCGTCGTGGGCCGGCCCGACGAGACCACGGGCGAGGCCATTGTCGCCTTCGTGGTGCTCAATGGGCCGTTGCCGCAGGGCGACCAGGCAGCGGACATGGCCCAGCAGCTGCGCGACTGGGTCGCCCGGGAAATCGGCCCGATTGCCAAGCCCCGCGAGATCCGCTTCGGCGAAAACCTGCCCAAGACGCGCTCGGGCAAGATCATGCGCCGCCTGCTGCGCGTGGTGGCCAAGGGCGAGCCCATCACGCAAGACGTCTCTACGCTGGAAAACCCGGGCATTCTCGAGCAGCTGGCCCAGGCGTGCTGACGACGCGGCCACCCGCGCGGTGCGCCCCTGCCCAGGCGGCGGGCGGCGCGCGCCGGTGGCGTGTGGTGGCTACATGCCGTTGTAGACCGGGCCTTCGCCCCCCTGCGGGGTGACCCAGACGATATTCTGGGTGGGGTCCTTGATGTCGCAGGTCTTGCAGTGGACGCAGTTCTGCGCGTTGATCTGCAGGCGGTCTTCGCCGGTTTCGGTCTTGACGAATTCGTAGACGCCGGCGGGGCAGAAGCGGGCTTCGGGGCCGCCATATTTGGCCAGGTTGATCCGCACCGGTACCGTGTCGTCCTTGAGCGTCAGGTGCACGGGCTCGTCTTCTTCGTGGTGCGTGTTCGACAGGTAGACCGAACTGAGCCGATCGAAGGTAAGCACGCCATCGGGTTTGGGATAATCGATGCGCGCACATTGCGCCGCGGGCTGCAGGCAGGCGTGATCCGGCTTGTGGCGGTGCAGTGTCCAGGGGATGCGGCCCTTGAGCAGCCATTGCTCGATGCCGGTCATGAGCGTGCCCACGGTACGCCCTTTCTTGAACCACTGCTTGAAGTTGCGCGATTTGTTGAGTTCGGCGCGCAGCCAGGAGGCCTCGAACGCCGCCGGGTACGCGGTGAGTTCATCGTGGCTGCGGCCGGCCACCAGGGCATCGAAGGCGGCTTCGGCGGCCAGCGCCCCCGATTTGATGGCCGAGTGGCTGCCCTTGATGCGCGATGCGTTGAGCATGCCGGCTTCACAGCCGACCAGCACGCCGCCCGGGAAGCACAGCTTGGGAATGGACAGCAGCCCGCCCGCCGTGAGCGAGCGGGCGCCATACTGCACGCGCTTGCCGCCTTCGAACGTGGGGCGTATGGCGGGGTGGGTCTTGTAGCGCTGGAATTCGTCGAATGGCGACAGCCACGGGTTGGCGTAATCGAGCCCGACCACCAGGCCGACCGCGACTAGGTTGTCGTTCAGGTGGTACAGGAACGAACCGCCATAGGTGTCGGAGTCGAGGGGCCAGCCGGCGGTGTGCATGACCAGCCCGGGGCGGGATTTTTCGGCGGGCACTTCCCAGAGTTCTTTGATGCCGATGGCGTAGCTTTGCGGGTCGCGGCCTGCATCGAGGCGGAAGCGCTCGATCAGCTGGCGCCCCAGGTGACCGCGCGAGCCTTCGGCAAAGATGGTGTAGCGGGCGAGGAGTTCCATGCCCGGCTGATAGGCGGCGGTATGGCTGCCGTCGCGGGCAACGCCCATGTCGCCCGTGAGCACGCCGCGCACCGCGCCGTTTTCGGCATACAGGATCTGGGCCGCGGCAAAGCCGGGAAAGACGTCCACCCCCAGGGCTTCGGCCTGTTCGCCCAGCCAGGCCGTCACGTGCCCCAGGCGCACCACATAGTTGCCGTGGTTCTTGAAGCAGTCCGGCATCAGCCAGGCCGGTGTGGAACGCGCCCCGGTTTCGCTCAGGAACAGAAAACGGTCTTCGGATACCGGCAGGTTCAGGGGCGCGCCCCGGGCCTGCCAATCGGGCAACAGTTCGGTCAGCCCCTGCGGGTCCATCACGCAACCCGAGAGAATATGGGCGCCGATCTCGGACGCTTTTTCGAGTACGCAGACGCTGATTTCCTGGTCACGCTCGGTGGCCAGCTGCTTGAGACGGATGGCCGCCGACAGGCCGGCCGGCCCGCCACCGACGATGACGACGTCATATTCCATCGATTCGCGTTCGGTCATGAGTGCAAGGCTCCTATGGCTCATGGGGCAGGGTCGCCCCTGCAGTGTGCAATCCATTGTATTGCACATCGTTATACTTCAGTTTTGCGGGCGGTTCGGGCCCGGGCGAACACAAAGGTGGCAGATGACGACATCAAACGCTGATCACGCGCCGTACGACAAGGCATTCGAAATCACCATGGACGTGCGCTGGGGCGACCTGGACTCCATGCGCCACGTCAACAATGCGATGTATTTCCGTTATTTCGAAGAGTCCCGCGTACGGCTTTTCGAGAGCCTGGGCCGCAATACCTCACAAGAGGGTTTTGCCGTTCTGGCGCATGTCTCATGTGATTTTCTTGAACCGCTGATGTATCCTGCCTGTATCACGGTGGGCATGAAATGCCTGCGTATCGGCCGCAGCAGCCTCCGGTTGCAGAGCTGGATCGCACGGGCGGACGACCCGGATATCCTGTATGCGCGGGGCGAGAGCGTGGTCGTCAACGCCGATGACGCCGGCCACCCGATACCCTGGTCGGACGCGGATCGCGCCGCCCTGCAGCAGTGTTTCGTGGCATGATGTCCGCAGGCAGCATGCCAGGGTCGATGTATCTTCATCTCGAAGGGAAAACGTATGGATAAAGTGTATTCGAGTGCCGCCGACGCATTGCGTGGCGTGGTGGCCGACAACCAGATGATCGCCGTGGGCGGGTTTGGCCTGTGCGGCATCCCCGAAGCCCTGATTGCGGCCTTGCGCGATTCGGGCGTGCAGAATCTCACCTGCGTGAGCAACAACGCCGGTGTAGACGACTTCGGCCTGGGCCTGCTGCTGGCCACGCGCCAGATCAAGAAAATGATCGCCTCGTACGTGGGTGAAAACAAAGAGTTCGAGCGCCAGTATCTGGCGGGCGAGCTCGAGCTCGAATTCACGCCCCAGGGCACGCTGGCCGAAAAGCTGCGTGCGGGGGGCTGCGGCATTCCGGCGTTCTACACGGCCACCGGGGTGGGTACCGTGGTGGCCGAGGGCAAGGAAACCCACGAATTCGACGGCAAGACCTATCTGCTCGAGCGCTCCATCGTGCCTGACGTCTCGTTGGTCAAGGCCCAGAAGGCGGATCGCAGCGGCAACCTGATATTTCGCCGTACGGCGCGCAACTTCAATCCCAACGTCGCCATGGCCGGGCGCATCACCATCGCCGAAGTCGAGGAAGTCGTACCGGTGGGTGCGCTCGACCCCGACGACATCCATCTGCCCGGCATTTTCGTGCACCGTATCGTGCTCAATGCGCATCCCGAAAAGCGTATAGAGCAACGCACCATTCGCAGCAAGTAAGGAGGTTCTTCACCATGGCATGGGATCGTGAACAAATGGCTGCACGGGCAGCCCGGGAGCTGCAGGACGGCTTCTACGTCAACCTGGGCATCGGCTTGCCCACCAAGGTGGCCAACTACGTGCCCGACGGCATGGAGGTCTGGCTGCAGTCCGAAAACGGGTTGTTGGGCATCGGCCCCTTCCCCACCGAAGACGAGGTCGATGCCGATCTCATCAATGCCGGCAAGCAGACCGTCACCACGCTGCCGGGTTCATCCATTTTTGCCTCGGCCGATTCCTTCGGCATGATTCGCGGCGGCAAGATCAACCTGGCCATCCTGGGGGCCATGCAGGTGTCCGAAAAAGGTGACCTGGCCAACTGGATGATTCCGGGCAAAATGATCAAGGGCATGGGCGGCGCCATGGACCTGGTCGCCGGGGTCGGCAGGGTCGTGGTGCTCATGGAGCACGTGGCCGTCAACAAGAAAGATGGCTCGGAAAGCCACAAACTGCTGTCCGAATGTACCTTGCCGCTCACTGGGGTGGGGGTGGTCGATCTGATCATCACCGATCTGGGGGTCATGGAGGTCACGGACGATGGCTTGCGCCTCACCGAACTGGCGCCCGGCGTCACGGTCGACGAAATCCAGGCCAAGACGTCGGCCAAGCTGGATGTCTCTGCGGTTGCCTGACCCCCTCGTCCAGTGACTGGAACCCTCATGCCAGACGCGCCTGGCGCCCGTCTCCAGGCCCTGCGTGCGTATTTGCACGCAGCGGCACTGCAGGCGTGCCTGATTCCCACGTCCGATCCACACCTGTCCGAGTACCTCCCGGATCATTGGGCGGCGCGGGCGTGGCTGTCGGGCTTCGATGGCTCGGCCGGCAGCCTGCTGGTCACCGCTCAGTTCGCCGGTCTCTGGACCGACAGCCGGTACTGGGTGCAGGCCGAGCGGCAGCTGCAGGGCTCCGGTATCACGCTCATGCGCGCCGGCGCGCCGGATGTGCCGGATCCCCTGGCTTGGGCGCAGGGTCATCTGCAGGCGGGAGACCGCCTGGCGATCGATGGCCGGGTGCTGGACCACGCCGCCGCGGTGCGGTGGCAGGCCGGGCTGCAGGCGTGTGGCATGGTCCTGGTGCTGGATCAGGATCCAGTCGCTTCCTTGTGGCCTGCGCGCCCGGCGTTGCCCCAGGCCCCGGTCTACGAGCACCGGCCGCCGCACGCCTGCCGGACTCGGGGCGACAATCTCGCGGCGGTCCGCGACGCCATGCGCGCAGCGGGCGCCCGGTGGCACTTGATTTCCACGCTCGACGACGTCGCCTGGCTGTTGAACTTGCGCGGCGCCGATGTCGAGTACAACCCGGTGTTCATGGCGCACGTGTTGGTCGGGCCCGATGAGACCCGGCTCTATGTGGCGCCCGGCAAGGTCGGCCCCGAACTGGCCGCACGTCTGGCCGCCGACAGGGTGGCGCTGCGCCCTTACGATGCCCTGGCGCAGGACCTCTCGGCCATTGCGCCAGGCGAATCCCTGCTGGTCGATCCGGCGCGCGTCACCGAGGGTACGCTGATGGCCGCGCAGGCCTTGCGGCGGGTCGAGGCACTCAACCCCAGCCAGCGGTTCAAGGCGGTCAAGAATGCGGCCGAGGCCGAGCAGATCCGCCACACCATGGTGCAGGATGGGGTGGCGCTCTGCGAGTTCTTTGCGTGGTTCGAAGCCGCCCTGGCGGCGGGCGAGTCCATCACCGAGCTCGACGTCGATACGCGCATCACGGCGGCCCGCAGCCGTCGCCCGGATTTCGTCAGCCCCAGTTTTGCAACCATTGCGGGTTTCAATGCCAACGGTGCCATGCCACACTACCGGGCCACCGAGGCCTCCCATGCGCGCATCGAAGGGCAGGGCCTGCTGCTGATCGACTCCGGTGGACAATATCTGGGCGGCACCACCGACATCACCCGGGTGGTGCCGGTGGGGCAGCCCACGCCGGCGCAGTGCACAGACTACACCCGCGTGCTGCAGGCCCACATCGCGCTGGCCCGTTGCGTGTTCCCGGTCGATACGCCTGCGGCCGTGCTCGATGCGGTGGCCCGCATGCCGTTGTGGCGCCATGGCCTCGATTATGGCCACGGGACCGGGCATGGCGTGGGGTATTTTCTCAACGTCCATGAAGGCCCGCAGGCGATCTCGGTGCGCGCCCACGCGCGCGCGCACCAGGGGATGCAGGCCGGCATGCTCACCTCAAACGAGCCAGGGCTGTATCGCGACGGTCGCTGGGGCATCCGCATCGAAAATCTCGTGCTGGCCGTGGCATCCGAGCCAGGCGAATTCGGGGCGTTCCTGGCTTTCGAAACCGTTACCCTGTGCCCCATCGACACGCGTTGCATTGCGCGCGACCTGCTCTGCGCCGATGAACTGGCGTGGCTCAATGCCTACCATGCGCAGGTGCGCGACCGCCTGTTGCCACAGCTCCAGGGGGCGGCACGCGCCTGGCTGCTGGCCCGAACCGAGCGGTTATAATCCCAGTTTCCCGCTCCTGCCCGATTCTTTCGGGTGTTTCTCATGACCAAATACGTATTCGTTACCGGTGGGGTGGTGTCCTCGCTGGGCAAGGGCATTGCCGCCGCGTCCCTGGCTGCGATACTCGAGTCGCGTGGCCTGCGCGTCACCATGCTCAAGCTCGATCCCTACATCAATGTGGATCCCGGTACCATGAGCCCGTTTCAGCATGGCGAGGTCTTCGTCACCGAGGACGGGGCCGAGACAGACCTCGATCTCGGCCACTACGAGCGTTTCGTATCGGCGCGCATGCACAAGGTGAACAACTTCACCACGGGCCAGATCTACGAATCGGTCTTGCGCAAGGAACGGCGCGGCGACTACCTGGGCAAGACGGTCCAGGTCATTCCGCACATCACCAACGAAATCCAGGACTTCATCGTCCGGGGCGCCCAGGCGGCCTACGAAGGGCAGGCAGACATCGCCATCGTTGAAATCGGCGGCACCGTGGGCGACATCGAATCCCTGCCTTTCCTCGAGGCCGTGCGCCAGATGAGCCTGCGCCTGGGGCGCAACCAGTGTGCCTTCGTGCACCTGACCCTGGTGCCCTACATCGCCTCGGCGGGCGAACTCAAAACCAAGCCGACACAGCACTCGGTACAGAAGCTGCGTGAAATCGGCATTTATCCCAACGCCTTGCTGTGCCGCGCCGACCGTCCGGTGCCCGACGACGAGCGTGCCAAGATCTCCCTGTTTTCCAATGTGCCGCTCGATGCGGTGATTTCCGTCTGGGATGCCGATTCGATCTACAAGATCCCGGCCATGCTGCACAGCCAGGGGCTCGACAGCCTGGTCTGCGATGCGCTCGCCATCACGCCGCCGCCCGCGGATCTCACGCTCTGGGACCGCCTGGTCGAAGACCTGGAAAACCCCGAACACGACGTCACCGTCGGCATGGTGGGCAAGTACGTCGATCTCACCGAGTCCTACAAGTCGCTCACCGAAGCACTGGTGCATGCCGGCATCCATACCCGCACGCGGGTGCATGTAGAGTACCTGGATTCCGAAGAAATCGAAGCCCACGGCACGGCTTCGCTGGTGGGGCTCGATGCGATCCTGGTTCCGGGCGGGTTCGGCAAGCGCGGCACCGAGGGGAAAATCCGCGCCATCCAGTACGCCCGCGAACAGGGCATCCCCTTCCTGGGCATCTGCCTGGGCATGCAGCTGGCGGTGATCGAGTTTGCCCGCCACGTGGCGGGCCTGGGGGGCGCCAACAGCACCGAATTCGATCCCTCCGCGGCGCATCCGGTGGTGGCCCTGATCACCGAATGGCAGGATCGTGAAGGGGCCATCGAACGCCGCGATGCGGGTTCCGACCTGGGCGGCACCATGCGCAAGGGGGCCCAGCGCTGCCCGGTCAAGCCCGGTACGCGGGCACACGAGATCTACGGCGACGAGGTCAACGAACGGCATCGGCACCGCTACGAAGTCAATAACGTCTATGTGCACCGGCTCGAAGAGGCCGGGTTGGTCATCAGCGCCCGAACCCCCACGGAAAACCTGCCTGAAATCATGGAACTACCCAGCCATCCCTGGTTCATGGGCGTGCAGTTCCACCCCGAATTCACCTCCACGCCGCGCGATGGGCACCCCTTGTTTGCCAGCTATGTGCGGGCCGCGCTGGCCTATCAAGAACACGTATCCGAAAAAACCGCGGGGGCCGCATGAAGCTATGTGGCTTCCAGGCCGGGCTCGACCAGCCCCTGTTCGTGATTGCGGGTCCGTGCGTGATCGAATCGCGCGAGCTGGCCTTCGAGACGGCGGGTGCCCTGCAGGAAATCACGCGGGCGCTGGGCATCCCGTTCATTTACAAAAGTTCGTTCGACAAGGCCAACCGCAGTTCCGGGCGTTCGTTCCGCGGCCTGGGCATGGATCAGGGCCTGGCGATCCTGGATGATGTCCGGTCCCGTCTGGGTGTTCCCATCCTGACCGACGTGCACGAAACCGGCCAGGTGCGCGAAGTCGCAGCGGTGGTCGACGTGCTGCAGACCCCCGCCTTCCTGTGCCGCCAGACAGATTTCATCCAGGCCTGTGCCGCCACGCTCAAGCCGGTCAATATCAAGAAGGGCCAGTTCCTGGCTCCCGAAGACATGCTCCAGGTGGTCGCCAAGGCGCGTGATGCCGCACGCGAGGCCGGTGGCGATGGCCAGAACATCCTGGTGTGCGAGCGGGGTGCGTCCTTTGGGTATCACAACCTGGTATCCGATATGCGGTCCCTGGCCATCATGCGCCAGACGGGCTGCCCGGTGGTGTTCGATGCCACCCACTCGGTCCAGCTGCCCGGCGGGCAGGGCACCCACTCGGGGGGGCAGCGCGAATTCGTGCCGGTCCTGGCGCGCGCGGCGGTGGCGGCGGGGGTGTCGGGGGTCTTTATGGAAACCCACCCAAATCCCGATCAGGCCCTGTCGGACGGCCCCAACGCCGTACCGCTGGGCCAGATGCGTGCCCTGCTGCAGGTGCTGCAGGCACTGGATCGCTGCGTCAAGCAGGATGGCGCGCTGCAGCAATCGCTTTGAACCCGGCCCAGGCGGGGGTTGGGTGCATTACTGTCCCGGGTACAATGAATCGGTTCAACCCCCGTTTTCCATCACTGGCAGGAAAGTCACACCATGAGTGCAATCGTAGACATCATAGGGCGCGAAATCCTTGATTCGCGCGGCAATCCCACCGTCGAGTGCGACGTCTTGCTCGAATCAGGCGCCATGGGTCGTGCGGCAGTGCCTTCCGGAGCCTCCACGGGCGTGCACGAAGCCGTAGAGCTGCGTGATGGCGACCCGGCCCGCTATCTGGGCAAAGGCGTATTGCGTGCCGTAGAACACTTGAATACCGAAATCTCCGAGGCCCTGATCGGCCTGGATGCCCAAGAGCAAACCTTCATCGATCATGTGCTGGTCGATCTCGATGGCACCGAAGGCAAAAGCAGGCTGGGGGCCAACGCCTTGCTGGCGGCCAGCATGGCGGTTGCCAAGGCGGCGGCCGACGACGCCGGGCTGTCGCTGTATCGCTACTTTGGCGGCAGTGGCCCCATGCAGATGCCGGTGCCCATGATGAACGTGATCAATGGCGGGGCGCACGCCAACAACACGCTCGATCTGCAAGAGTTCATGATCCTGCCGGTGGGGGCCGGCAGCTTTCGCGAGGCCCTGCGCATGGGGGCGGAAATCTTCCACGCCCTCAAAAAAATCATTGCCGCGCAAGGCATGTCCACCGCGGTAGGCGACGAAGGCGGGTTTGCACCCAACGTCGCCAACCACGAAGCCGCGATCGAGCTGATTCTCAACGCTGTGGATGCAGCCGGCTACGAAGCCGGCTCGCAGGTGCTGCTTGCGCTGGATTGCGCCAGCTCCGAGTTCTACCGCGATGGCCAGTATCATCTGGCCGGCGAGGGCGGCCTGTCGCTGAGTTCAGCCGATTTCGCCAACCTGCTGGCGTCCTGGTGCGACAAGTACCCTATCGTTTCCATCGAAGACGGCATGGCCGAAGAAGACTGGGACGGCTGGCAGCTGCTGACCGAGCAGCTCGGGCGCAAGGTGCAGCTGGTGGGCGATGACTTGTTCGTTACCAACACCAAGATGCTCGAGCGCGGCATCCGCCAGGGGGTGGCCAACTCCATACTCGTCAAGATCAACCAGATCGGTACGCTGAGCGAGACCTTCGCGGCCATCGAAATGGCCAAGCGCGCCCGGTATACCGCAGTGATCTCGCACCGGTCGGGTGAAACCGAAGACGCGACCATCGCCGACATCGCCGTCGCCACCAATGCCATGCAGATCAAAACGGGCTCTCTGTCGCGCTCAGACCGCATGGCCAAGTACAACCAATTGCTGCGCATCGAAGAAGAGCTGGCCGACGTGGCGTCGTATCCAGGGACATCGGCTTTCTATAACCTGCGCTGACGCATACCGCGGGTGCCCCCATGCGCCTGTTGTGCCTGATCCTGCTGTTGTTGCTGCTGGTCATCCAGTACCCGCTCTGGTGGGGCAAGGGCGGCTGGCTGGATCTGCGCGATCTCCAGGCGCGGCTGGCCGCACAGACGGAAACCAATGAAGCCCTTCAGGCCCGCAACAATGCGTTGCGGGCCGAAGTCAATGACCTGGCCGACGGCACCTCGGCCATCGAGGAACGGGCCCGCGGCGAGCTGAACATGGTGCGCCCCGGCGAGTACTACGTACAGATCGTGCCGGCGCCCCCGCCGCCCGCCCGCTGATCTTCCAGCTCCAGAGGCTGACCTTCCAGTTCCAGATTTCTTGCCGGCCGGCCGCTGCCCCTATGGCGGCGGCCGCTGCGGCAAGGGCCGCGGCCCATGCGGCTCATGGCGCGGGCACGCATGAATCGTCGGGTACTGGCGGCGCGGACTCTTCCGGGGGGCCTGGCCGCGTGCCATCGGCGGCGGTATCGACGCCCGGCGGCCCGCCGCCCGGGGAACCCGGTGCGGCGGGGAGGGCGTCTTCGGCTGGGGGGGTATCGGCAGCCCCTTCGCCCTGCCCGTCTGGCCGTGTGCTGGCAGGAGCGGGTGTGGAAAAGCCGTCATATGGATTGGGCTGCGCCGGTCCGGCGGCGGCTGCCGGGTGTGCGGGCGTGGCGGTGCCGTGGCTGATGCGCCCGTCGGCCAGATCCGGCCATTGGGCCGGGTGGCTGTGCATGGCCAGCCGTATGTGGCGGCGAAAGGGCAGGTAGCCCGCCGCCATCCAGCGCGCCTGAAGCGGGTCGGACGCCCAGGGGGCCAGCGTACGCAGCAAGGCGCCCGTGCCGGGCAGTAGGGGGCGTTGGGGCCAGTCTAGTGTCATGGCCAGGGTATTGGCCTCGAAGATGGTCTGGCCAGACACGGGCCCCCGCCCCTGCGGCCAGCCTTGCCGGACGTATCGGGCCTGCTGCAAGGCCTGGTGATCGTTGTTGATCAAGGCGAGCCCGGATGGCATGTGGGGCACGCGCAACCGGGGGTCGGCATGGTCGCGGAAGGCGGCACGGGCGGGCTGGGTGATGCGGATGTGCCAGGCCACGCCCAACGTGGATTCATGTTCATGCAGGATTCGCCGCAGGCTGCGGGGGTCTGGCCAAGCCATGCGCAGGCCGGATTCGAACGAATCGGCGATGATCTGCGGGCGCGCATGCTGCGTAGCCCCCGAGCGGGCCGCCTGCATCAAGGCGTGCCCCAGGATCTGGCGCAGGCTGAACCAGTGCGCCAGCTCGACACTGCCCAGCCCCAGCATCAGGGTGGGGACAGCGACCAGCAGGAAACCGACGGCGCCTGCGCCACCTGAGCGGGGGCGCGGCATCGTGCATCTGGATGGGCGGCGGCGGGGTGGCGGTTTGGATGCTGGCATGCCTGCCAGTGTGCCGGACCGGCGTACCGTCATGCCAGCGCGACAAGCCGCCATGGACGATTCCGTCACGGCGGCCGGTTCGCCGGGCCGCGGGTTCGGGCCTAATGCAGGGTATCTGAACCGGGCATGGGGATGGGGTCGTGTGGTTCGAGAAACAGGGCTGCGCAATCCACGGCATCGAAATCGTAGCCCTTGCCGCAGAAATTGCAATGAATCTGTACCCGGCCTTCTTCGGCCAGGATGGCGTTGACTTCGTCGGCACCCAGATTGCGCAGCATGTGCGCCACCCGCTCGCGCGAGCAGCTGCAATGCCATTGAACAGGCTGGGCGGGATACGCGAGCAGGTCTTCCTGCCAGAAAAGCCGGCGGATCCATTGCGCGGCGGGCAGGCCGGTGAGCTCTTCGGTCTTCAGGGTGTCGGCCAGCGTGGTGCAGTGTGCCCAGGTGGTGGCATCGGTTCTTTCGCCGGCTGGATGGTTCTCATCGGCGGGCATGCGCTGCAGCAGCAGCCCTGCGCACCCTTGGCGGTCGGCCGCCAGCCAGAGCCGCGTCTCGAGCTGTTCCGAGTGGCGCATATAGTGCTCGAGCACTTGGGCCACCGACTGGCCTTCGAGAGGGACGATCCCTTGATAGGGCGGGGTGCCCGGCTTGCGGCCTTCCGGGTCGATCATGACGACGAAACGGCCCTGGCCGTCGGCGTTGAGCAGCGCCTGCAGGTCTGGTGTGTCGGGCAGGGCGAGGTCGTCATCCACTTGTGCGGTGGCGCGCAGCTCGAGTGCCGAGGTGCACTCGACCATGATCAGCCGCACGGGGCCGTTGCCCTGCAGTTGCAGCACGACGGAACCATCGAACTTGATGCTGCCGGCCAGCAGTACGCAGGCGGCTGCCAGTTCGCCCAGCAGCGCCACGACGGCATCCGAGAGATGCTGGTGAGCCAGGCCCGTCTGCCAGGCGGGGCCCAGTTGCAGGGTCTGGATGCGGGTGCTGCGATCTGCAGTCAGGTATTTGGTGAGTGCGTCGTTCATGATGTGGGCGGAACCTTGGGTTGGCCATGAGGCATCTGGGGCCCTGGGCGGGGTTGGGCCAGCAATTCGGTGCCCAGGATACGGTCGTGCAGGAATTGGCCGCGGGGATCGAACCAGGTCCAGATGAACAAGGAAAATGGCGCCAGCACGATCAGCATGTCGATTGCGCTGGATTGGAGGGCCGCGGACAGGCGCGCAACCAGCCAGGCGCTGAGCAGGGGCAGGGGCCAGAGCAGCAGATAGCGCAGCAGCAGGCGGGTAAAGCCGGGTGTTTGGCCGTTTGGATCGGCCAGCCGGATGCCCCAGGTTTTCATGGGCAGGGTCTGACCATTGCGTCGCCAGCTGACCAGGAAATAGAGGCCGATGGCCACAAACAGAAAAATCTGGCGCTCGGGGCGCCACATGAGGCCATGACGGCTTTGCGTCAGGGTATCGAGCAGATAACCGGCCAGAAAGACGACGCCGAACAGCAGGATGCCTTCATAGATCATGCAGGCAAAACGGCGCCGGCGGCTGGCGGGGGGAGGACGGGTGGCCTGGTTCATGGCGGCTTTATATGGGTGCACCCCCCATTATCGCAAAAGGCCGCTGCAAGGGCGGCCTTTCTAGTCTTTTCGGCGCGGCTCAGTGGGCCGTGCGAACCGAGCCCTGCGTGGGCGCTTCCGGTGCCTTGAAGAAGTGCAGCACTTTCAGGAACAGCTGCTTGATGCGCTCATCCAGCCAGTATGTCTGGTAGGCGTCGATGGCTTCCTGCAGCAGTTGGCGTTCAAGTGCGTCCGTCAGGCGGATATCGGAGTTGTACATCTTTTTCATTGCAAGCCTCTTTGCGTGAAAAGAGCGTTTCGCTCAGGGTTAACCCTAATTATAGGGAAAACCCTAAGTAATAGCAAGCTCAGAGGCCGGGCGAACGCCCATTCAGGCCGTGTCGTCCTTGTCGCGATCGGCGTGTGAAACCAGGTCGAACTGGAACAGGCGGCACTCGATTGCACCGTTGTACAGGGGATGGCGCCGTCGGGCCTTGAGGCGCAGGCGACCAGGCAGCGTCCGGTCGTCGCTGATGATGTTCAGCTGCCAGCCGCCATAATGCTGCTTGAGCCAGCTCGCCCAGGCGGCCCAGAGCACGTCGGCATCGGCCAGACCAAGACGCTCGCCGTAGGGCGGGTTGGTCACGATCCAGCCCCGTTCCGCCGGAGGCGGCACCTCGCGCACGTCGGAGACTTCGAAGCGGATGCTGTCGGGCGCCAGATGGGCGCGCTGCACGTTGGCCCGGGCGGCGTCGATGGCGGCGGGGTCGTGGTCGGTTCCAACCAGGGGCTGGGCCAGCCGGGTGGCGATGCGGCTGCGTGCGTCGTCTTTGATGTCGCGCCACAGGTGGGCGTCATGATCGCGCAGCCGCTCGAATGCGAAGGGCCGCCAGATCCCCGGCGGCACCCCCAGGGCCATCCAGGCCGCTTCGATGAGGATCGTGCCGCTGCCGCAGAAAGGGTCCAGCAGGGCAGCGTCGGTTGGCCAGCCCGAGAGCATGAGCAAGCCGGCCGCCAGGTTCTCGCGCAGCGGGGCGGCGCCCTTGTCGAGCCGCCAGCCGCGCTTGAACAGCGACTCGCCCGAAAGGTCGAGATACAGCGTGGCCTGGCGGGCATCCAGGAACAGGTGCACGCGGGCATCGGGGCGCACCGTGTCGATGTCGGGGCGCGCGCCTTCGCGCTCGCGCAGGCGGTCGCAGATCCCGTCCTTGGCGCGCAGGTTGCAGTACTGCAGGCTGCGCATCGGGCTGCGCACGGCCGAGGTATCCACCCGCAGGGTGTGTTCCGGACCGAACCAGCGTTCCCATGGGGTGGCCCGCGCCAGGCTCAGGATGTCGTCCTCGTTGTACACAGGGGCCTGTGCCACCTGCACCAGAATGCGCGTGGCCAGGCGGGAATGCAGGTTCGCCCTGAGCAGATCGGGCCAGGCGGCTTCGAAATGGCAGCCGGCCCGACCGGCGGCCACGGCGGCCAGGCCGAGCGTGCCGAGCTCCTGGGCCAGGCTGTGCTCAAGCCCCTGCGGACACGGCGCGAAGGCTTTGAAGGTTTCTTGCGGCCGGGCCAGGCGCTGCCGGTGGTGGCCGCCTGCCGGCCTGTCGTGCGGGCGGGTCGCCGGGCGAGCCACCGGGCGGTGAGGCGGGTCGGGCTCGGGCCGGGCGGCGGGTCGGGCCGTGGCTTTTTCTACAGGGGCGGCCGGGGTGGACACCCCGGTGGCGCCGACGCCCGCCCGCCGTGCCCGTTCTTGGCGCGCGGCCTGGTGGGCCCGCGCACCCGATCGCTGGCGCGGTGCCGGTTTGTCGGTGTCGGCTGCCGCGGGCGTGGTTTTCAGGCGCAGTGTGGTTTTCTTGGATTGTGCCATGGCATCAGAATGGCTTGACGACGACCAGGATCAGCACCAGCAGCAGGATGAGGACCGGGATTTCGTTGAAGACGCGGTAGAACCGGTGGGCATGGCGGTTCGCCCGTTGGGTGAAGGCCAGCAGGTAGTGGCGGCAGGCCAGGTGGTAGACGATCAGCAGCAGCACCAGCAGCAGCTTGGCATGCATCCAGCCCTGGCCCTGGCCCAGCCCGTAGCCGAGCCAGAGATAGAGCCCGAATGCGAGGGCCAGTGCCGCCAGGGGCGTCATGAAGCGATACAGGCGCCGGGCCATGCCCAGCAGGGTGTCATAGGTGGCCGGGTCCTGAGCCTGCGCCAGGTTGACGTACAGGCGTGGCAGGTAAAACAGCCCGGCAAACCAGGCGATCACGAACAGGAGGTGCAGCACTTTGACCCAGAGCATGTTTCAGCCCCGCAGCTGGCCATCGCCATTGAGCACCCATTTCTGTATCGTCAGGCCTTCCAGGCCCACCGGGCCGCGGGCATGCAGGCGGTTGGTGGAGATGCCGATTTCTGCCCCGAGGCCGTATTCCTGGCCGTCCGCGAAGCAGGTGGGCAGGTTGACGTAGACCGAGCTCGAGTCGACTTCGCGCTGGAAGCGTTCGGCGGCGGCCAGGTCCTGGGTGACGATGGACTCGGTGTGTTCGGAGCTATAGCGTGCGATGTGGTCCAGGGCCTGGTCCAGCGAATCCACCACCCGCACGGCCAGGATCGGCGCCAGGTATTCAGTGGCCCAGTCTGCTTCGGTGGCGGGCACGCTGCCGGGCAGCAGCGGCAGGGCACGCGGGCAGGCGCGCAGCTCGACGCCGGCTTCGGCAAAGCGCTGCGCAGCCCTGGGCAGCCAGTCGTTGGCGATGTCGGCATGCACCAGCAGGGTTTCCATGGCGCCGCAGATCCCGCAGCGGTATGTTTTGGCATTGAGGGCGATATCGAGTGCCTGGTCCAGCCGGGCCGCGCGATCGACGTACAGATGGCAGTTGCCGTCCAGGTGCTTGATCAGCGGGATCTTGGATTCGGCGGCCAGGCGTGCGATCAGCCCCTTGCCGCCGCGCGGAATGATGACGTCGATGGACTCGGTCAACGTGATCATTTCGCCCACTGCGGCGCGGTCGGTGGTCTCGACCACCTGGACGGCGTGTTCGGGCAGGCCGGTTTCCTGCAGGCTCTGCTGGATCAGCCGGCCCAGCGCGCGGTTCGAATGGAAGGCTTCGCTGCCGCCGCGCAGGATGGCGGCGTTGCCGGATTTCAGGCACAGGGCGGCGGCGTCGACGGTGACGTTCGGGCGGGATTCGTAAATGATGCCGATCACCCCCAATGGCACGCGCATGCGGGCCACGCGCATGCCATTGGGGCGCACCGTGGTGGCACTGAGGCTGCCGATCGGATCGGGCATATCGGCCAGCTGTCGCAGCCCCTGCGCCATGGATTGCAGGGCTTTGTCGGACAGCCGCAGGCGGTCTACCAGCGGTGCATCCAGGCCTTTTTCGATGGCTGCATCGAGGTCGCGGCGGTTTTCTTCCTGCAGCCAGGACGATTGTTCATGAATGCGTCGGGCGAGCGCGAGCAGGACCGCGGATCGGGCAGCGCCCGATGTGACGCGCAGCCGTCGGGATGCCGCACGGGCCTGCTGGCCCAGCTGGCGTAGGGGGGTGGCGGTGGAAGTAGCGGTATTCATGGCAGTGAGATCGGTTGATCGGGAGGCGGTTTCCCGGCCGTGGCCACGCGCAGGACCAGGCGGGCGAGTTCGTCCCAGGGGTCGGGCAGGCACGCCGCAACGGGCACGCCCTTGATGTGTCGGTCGATTTCGTGGGCCTGGCCCAGCGCCAGGGGCCAGAGACGGGCCGGACAGCGCTGCAGGGCCTGGCGCAGGTGCTGCTCGCGGGCCCCGAAGACCCGTTGCGCCCGCAGTGCGCCGCCCCTTTGCGCGGCAGGCAGATTGGCCAGCATGCCGAGGATGCGCAGGTCTTCGCCCAGGCCCCAGAGCACGGGCAGGTGGGCCATGCCTTCGGCTTTCAGGCCGGCCAGGACCCGCAGGGCGCGTTGTGGCTCGCCCACCAGCACGGCGGCGCGCAAGTCTTGTGGGTCGTGGCGCGAGACGTCCAGCACCGCCGCCTGCACCTGTTCGAGGCTAAGGGCACCGGGCGGGTACAGCAGCCCCAGTTTCTCGATCTCTTGGTGGGCGGCGAGCAGGTTGCCTTCGACTTGCCCGGCGAGCCACGCCTGGGTGGCCGCATCGATGGCCTGCTGTTGCCGTGCCAGCCGCTGGGCGATCCAGCCGGGCAGGTCCGGGCGCGCGACCCCCGGAATGGCCACCCAGGTGGCCTGTTTTTTCAGGTGCTGGACCCATTTGCTTTTTTGGGTGGCCCAATCCAGCTGGGGCAAGCGCAGCAAGATGAAGGCATCCGGCAACTGGCCGGCCGCCGCCTGGTCGGCCAGCCGTTGCAGCATGTCGGCGCCGGCCTTGCCCGGTTTGCCCGACGGCAGGCTGATTTCCACTAGGCGCAGGTCGCCGAACAGCGACGTGTTGCACGCAGCCGCCAGCACGGCAGACCAGTCGCTGCGGGCGTCCATGACCAGATGGCTGCGTTCGCTGCAACCCAGCTGGGTGGCCAGTGCACGCAGCGCATCGGCGGCTTCATTGACCAGCAGGATCTCATCGCCCGCCAGGACGCAGTACGCGGGCAGGGCCGCGTCTCGCTCGGCCTGCCGGAGCACTTGTGCGATGCTGGATGCACGGGGGGCCATGGTTTCAGCGGCTGGCTGGCGCCGCGCCCAGGGACGGATCGCCGCGGGTATCCTGCCCGGCGTGCTCGGCCCTTTCGGTGGATCGCGCATACGCGGCACGCACTTCGGGCGAACTGATGCGGCTCATGATGCGATGGATCAGCAGGTCGCGCATATCGTTGAAATTGCGATGTATTTCGCTTTCCTTGGCCTGCACGACGCTTTCGCTGTAGGGGAGTTCGCGCAGGCTCTCGAGTGTGGTGGGTTCGAGCAGGGTCTCGCCGTGGCGGTCGACCAGCTCGAACGTGAAGGTGAGCCTGAGCTCGTACTCTTCGATGCGGCCGTCGGCATCCAGCGAGAGCTGGCGCAAGTGCTCGCTGTCGTCGGTCTGGAGCAGGGAGACGTCGGCTTCGCTGCGTTGGGCGACGATGCGGGTGGATGGCGAGTTGGCCTGGATCGCCCGTTGCAGGCGGGCGCCGAACTGGGTGTTCAGGTTGATGTTGGTGTACAGCGAATCGAAGGGCAGCGGCGTGGCCCCGCGGATGTGAAAACCACAGGCTGCCAGAAACAGCGTCAGTGCGGCTGCAGCCAGCAGGCGCCCCATGGTGCGTAGAACGGTCGGTTGGATCATGTCGTCAGCCCACTACGTTGACCAGCCGGCCGGGCACCACCACCACCCGCCTGACTGGCCGTCCTTCAAGGAAACGGCCCACAGCCTCGTGGGCCCGCGCACTGGCCTCGATGGCTGAAGGATCGGCTTGCTGCGGCACGCTGAGCTGGCCGCGTACCTTGCCGTTGATCTGCAGGACCAGCTCGATGGTCTCTGCCAGCAAGGCATTTTCATCCACGGTGGGCCACGGCGCATCGAGCAGGTCGCCCAGCCGATCCGCGAACCCCAGTTCGCGCCACAATTGCCAGGTGACGTGCGGCACCACGGGGTAGAGCACGCGCAGCAGAATGGACAGCGCGTCCGCTACGGCCAGGGCATCGGCCTGCTCGTGGGTGGCCGTGTCGAGCGCATTGAGCATCTTCATGGCCGTGGACACCACGGTGTTGTACTGGATGCGTTGGTAGTCGTAGTCGGCCTGGCGCAGCAGGCCGTGAACCTGCCGGCGCAACCGGGCCCCAGCCGGGTTGCACTGCTCGAAACCGCCTTCGGCGGGGCGCTGGCCCCGTACCGCGGACTGGTGCGCATGGCCAAAGGCCCAAAGCCGGCGCAGGAAGCGGTGGGCGCCATCGACACCGGAGTCGGACCACTCGAGCGTCTGCTCGGGCGGGCTGGCGAACATCACGAACAGGCGCGCCGTATCGGCACCGAAGGTATCGATGAGCATCTGTGGATCCACGCCGTTGTTCTTCGACTTGGACATGGTGCCGATGCCTTCGTACTCGATCGGCGAGCCGTCGGTCTTCAGGCGGGCGCCCACGATGGCGCCCTTGTCATTGGTGACCGGCTCGACTTGTTCCGGCCAGAAGTATTCGATGCCGCCGCGCGCATTGCGCCGTGAATAGACATGATTGAGCACCATGCCCTGGCATAGCAGACGGGTGAAGGGTTCGGAGAACTTCACCAGACCCAGGTCGCGCATCACGCGCGTCCAGAAGCGCGCATACAGCAAGTGCATGACGGCGTGCTCGATGCCGCCGATGTATTGGTCCATCGGCATCCAGTAGTCATTGCGGGCATCGACCATGGCGTGATCGTTGCCGGGCGAAGCGTAGCGCATGAAATACCAGGATGAATCCACGAACGTGTCCATGGTATCGGTTTCACGCCGCGCAGGTTGGCCGCAGGAGGGGCAGGCACAGGCCAGGAACGCCTCGTCTTTGGCCAGCGGGTTGCCTGTGCCATCGGGCACCAGGTGCTCTGGCAGTACGACCGGGAGGTCTTTTTCGGGCACGGGAACAGGACCGCAGTCGGGGCAGTGGATGATGGGAATGGGGGTGCCCCAGTAGCGTTGGCGTGAAATGCCCCAATCGCGCAGGCGCCATGTCGTGCGGGCCTCGCCCAGCCCGAGCGCCTGGAGGTCGGTGGCCACGGCCTGGATGGCCTGTGCGGTGCTCAGGCCGTCGTATTTGCCTGACTGGATGGCGTGGCCGATGTCTTTGTCGGCATACCAGTCGTGCCAGGTATCGGCCGCGTATTCTTGCCCGGGGGCTTCGATGACCTGGCGAATGGGCAGCCCGTATTTGCGGGCGAAGGCGAAGTCACGTTCGTCGTGTGCCGGGACCCCCATGACCGCCCCGTCGCCATAGCTCATGAGGACGTAATTGCCGACCCACAGGGGCACGGGCGCCTGCGTCAGCGGATGAATCACGTTCAGGCCCGTGGGCATGCCTTCTTTTTCGCGCGTGGCGAGCTCGGCCTCGGTGGTGCCCCCCTGGCGGCAGGCTTCGATGAACTTGGCCAGTTCGGGCGAGTGGCGTGCGGCCTCGATGGCCAGGGGATGTTCGGGTGCCACCGCACAGAATGTTACGCCCATGATGGTATCGGCCCGTGTCGTGAACACGTACATCCGCCCGTCCTGGATCAGGGCGCCATCGGCATCGTGGATGTCGTGGCGAAAGGCGAAACGCACCCCATCGCTGCGCCCCAGCCAGTTTTCCTGCATCAGGCGCACGCGTTCGGGCCAGCCGCTCATGCGTTCGTCTTCGAGCGCGTCGAGCAGTTCTTGCGCGTAGTCGGTGATGCGCAGGTAGTAGCCTGGGATTTCACGCTTCTCGACCAGCGCGCCCGAGCGCCAGCCGCGGCCGTCGATGACTTGCTCGTTGGCCAGCACGGTCTGGTCGACCGGGTCCCAGTTCACCGTCTGGGTCTTGCGGTAGGCAATGCCTTTCTCGAGCATTTTCAGGAACAGCCATTGATTCCATTTGTAGTACGCCGGGTCGCAGGCGCACATCTCGCGCGACCAGTCGATGGCCAGGCCCATGGCCTGCATCTGGCCCTTCATGGTGGCGATGTTCGAGTACGTCCATCGGGCGGGCGGCACGCCGGATTTCATGGCGGCGTTCTCGGCTGGCATGCCAAAGGCGTCCCAGCCCATGGGCATGAGTACGTTGTAGCCGCGCATGCGCAACTGGCGGGCCATCATGTCGTTGATGGTGTAGTTGCGCACGTGCCCCATGTGCAGTTTGCCGCTGGGATAGGGCAACATCGAACAGGCATAGAACTTGGGCTTGGGAGAGCCATCGGGCGCTGTGGCGTATTCGGTGACACGGTAGACGTCGCCCGCGCGCCAGTGTGCCTGGGCATCGGATTCGACCTGGGTCGGAAGATAGCGTTCCTGCATGTTCGTTGGCTGGTAGAAAGAAGACAGATAGGAGACAAGCCCTCAATTATAGGAGGCCGTGGTGCAAAAAAGAGCCCGGCTCGATTTCCGTCGGAGGAAATCGAGCCGGGCCCCGGAATGCGACGCCGCGCGATACGGCAATTACTTGAGCTTGGTTTCCTTGTAATCGACGTGTTTGCGCGCGACGGGATCGAATTTCTTGATCAGCATTTTTTCGGGCATGTTGCGCTTGTTCTTGGTGGTCGTGTAGAAATGCCCGGTGCCAGCCGTGGATTCGAGCTTGATCTTCTCGCGAATACCTTTTGCCATGATGTACTCCTGGAGGGGGCCCTTTAGGCCAGTTCGCCGCGGGCGCGCAAGTCGGCCAGCACGGCATCGATGCCGACCTTGTCGATAGTGCGCAGCGCCTTGGTGGACACGCGCAGGCGCACCCAGCGGTTTTCGGATTCGACCCAGAACCGGCGTGATTGCAGGTTGGGCAGGAAACGCCGTTTGGTCTTGTTGTTGGCATGAGAAACGTTATTGCCCACCATCGGGCCCTTGCCGGTCACTTGGCATACGCGTGCCATGGCCTCACCTTTCTTTAGTGTCTATACGGGAAAGCCTTGCATTCTACTTTGAAATAAGGCGCTAGATCAAGTCTCGGGGGCGTCGTCGTCAGGGTTACCGCTGCGCAGGCGCATGGCAAAGCGCCCCGACAGCCAGGACAGCGTGGCGCATACGGTCAGTGCGGTGGCCAGAGGCAACGGGGTCTGGGCGTGCCAGATGCTGACGCCATAGCCGGCCAGGGCGCCGCTGAACATTTGCAGCGAGCCCATGAGCGCCGAGGCCGTGCCCAGCCGCGGGCCCTGCTCGGCGAGGCCCAGCGCGGTGGCATTGGGCACCACGAAGCCCTGGCTGGCCATGAATCCCATCAGGCACAGCATCAGCCAGACCAGGTTGATCAGGTCGAGCAGGGTGAGGCCCAGCGCGCAGGTGGTCATCAGCACCAGGAAGAACTGTGCCCGCCGGAGCAGCTGCCGGGGGGTGCGGCGCTCGAGCAGGCGCGCGCTGATTTGCGAGGCCAGGATGAGCGAGGTGGCGTTCAGCCCGAACAGCAGGCCGAACCAGCGTGGATCGACGCCGTAGATTGCGATGAAGACGTGTGGCGATGCCGCGATGTACGCGAACATGCCCGCCGAGCCCAGGCCGCCGGCCAGGCTGTAGCCCATGAAGCCCCGATGGCGCAGCAGGTGTGTGAAGTTGCGTGCGATGGCGCCCACGGCCAGTGGGCTGCGGGCCGCGGGCGGCAGCGATTCGCGCATGAAAGGGATGACGATGGCCAGCAGGGCCAGCCCCATGAGCACCATGATGTAGAAGACGGCGCGCCACGAACCCAGCGTGACCGCCTGGCCGCCCATCAGCGGGGCCAGGATCGGCATGACGCCCATCACCAGCATCAGCAGCGAGAGCGCCTGGGCCGCCGCGCGCGTATCCAGGTGGTCGCGGATGACCGCCCGTGGGATCACCATGCCCGCGGCGCCGCCGAACGCCTGCACGACCCGCCAGAAGAGCAGCGCCTCGATGTCGTGGCTGAGCGCGCAGGCCAGCGAGGCCAGCGTGAACAGGATCAAGCCGCCGATCAGCGGTCGCTTGCGCCCGAAGCGGTCCGCCAGCGGGCCGTAGACCAGCTGGGCCAGTGCAAGGCCCAGCAGATAGCTGGCCAGGGTGCGTTCGACCAGACCCTGCGGAACCCGCAAGTCTTGCGCGATGGCGCCGAAGGCGGGCAGGTACATGTCGATGGCCAGGGGCCCCAGGGCTGCCAGGGCCCCCATGAGGATCAGCCAGGGTGGCACGGCAAATGCGGAAGATCGGCGGCTCATGAGCGCGTCAGACGAGGCAGAAGGCGCTACTATAACAAGATGTTTTCTGGCGCCAGGCCGCCGGTGCACTCAGGGCCCGGACACGGCCGTTCGTCCAACTACCACAAGAGGAGGTTCTTTTGGCAGCGCTCACGTCCCTGATCGAAAATAAACTGGCATCCCTGCCAGTCAGCGTATCCATGCAGATGCCCGATGGCAAGAAACTGGGGCCGGCCGATGCGGCGATCCGCCTGCAGGTCCATGATTCTGCCGTGCTCGCGCACGTCGCAGCGGGCGAGGTGGGTGTGCTGGGTGAAGACTACGTCGAAGGGCGGTTCGATTTCGAAGGCTCGATGCGCGACATGATGCAGCTGGCGGCCGGTATTTTGCCGGGTTCGCCCATCGATGCCGCCGAGAAAGGCTGGTTCACGAACCTGGTGCGCCGGCTCGTCTCGGTGTGGCGGCACTCCATCGACCGCGATGCCCGCCAGATCGAGTTCCACTATGACCTGTCCGATGACTTCTACGGCTTGTGGCTGGATCCGCGCCGGGTGTATTCATGCGCCTATTATCGCGAGCCCGACTACACCCTGGCGCAGGCCCAAGAGGCCAAGCTCGACCATATCTGCCGCAAGCTGGCCCTGAAGCCGGGCGAGCGCTTTCTCGACGTCGGCGGTGGCTGGGGCGGCCTCATGTTGTGGGCGGCCGAGCACTACGACGTCGACGTCACCGGCATTACGCTCTCGCGCAACCAGCACGCCTACGTCAACGGGCTGATCGAGCAAAAAGGGCTGGGTGGGCGGGTGCGCTTCGAACTGCTCGACTACCGCAAGCTGGACGAGTCCCGTCCGTACGACAAGATCGCGTCCGTGGGCATGTTCGAGCACGTGGGCCGGGCCCAGCTCACCGCCTATTTTGGCAAGCTGCTGCGTCTGGTTCGCCCCGGCGGGCTGATCATGAATCACGGCATCACGGCCGGCGGGCTGAGCAACAGCGAACTGGGCGCCGGCATGGGCGACTTCATCGAAAAATACATCTTTCCGGGCGGCGAGCTCTCGCACATCCATTTCGTGATGCAGACGCTGGCCGAGGCCGGCCTCGAGGCCGTGGACGTCGAAAATCTGCGGCCCCACTACGCGCGCACGCTGTGGGCCTGGAGCGATGCCCTCGAAGCGCGCCTGCCCGAGGCCCGGGCGACCCTCAGCTCGCCCCAGGGCGAGCGTTCCCTGCGTGCGTACCGCATGTATCTGGCCGGTTGTGCCATGGGTTTCGAGCATGGCTGGATTGCACTGCATCAGGTCCTTGCCCAGCCGCAGGCCGGGGGGCGCCCCGACGAGCTCGACTACCCCGAGGGCCAGGCCTACCCCTGGCGCCGGGGCTATATTTATCAGCGCGATTGAGCCGTTTCGTCAGGCTGTCCAGAAGGGTCCTCCGGGGCCCTTTTCGTATCGCGCGAATGTCGCCGGAAATAGGGGTTTTTCGCCATCCGGTTTCATTTTCTGGCATCTTGCGTGTAAAATGGCCGCTTTGCTGTAGAAAAGCGTTGCCTTGGCCGTGGCCGTAATTTCACGTGTCATGCCTGTTCCCGATGTGCCTTGCGGCACTGGCAATGCTGGTATGTATTGGCGGCTCCTGCAGCCGTTTTCCGCACACCCTCCCCCAAGCTATGGCGCCGGCCCCGGTTGATCCGGGTCGACGTCTCCGTAACCCAAAGGAGGCTTCAATGTCCAAATCCCATTCTCCCCTCTCATCCAGCCGGCTGTCGCGCTCGGTTCTGGGCGCGGCCTTTGCGGCCACGTTGGCTGGCCTGTCCATGGCGCCCGTTGCGGCACAGGCGGCTGATGCCGTGCAGTGCGAGCTCGACCGACCCATGCGTTTTGGCGGCATGAACTGGGAATCCAACCTGGTGCTCGTCGAGGTCGAGCGCTTCATCGTCGAGCACGGCTACGGCTGCGATACCGAAGTCCTGCCCACCGAGACCTTGCCGGCGCTGGCCGCCCTCGAGCGGGGCGATCTCGACATCAATACCGAATTCTGGCTCAACAGCGTGCTCGAACCCTGGACCAAGGCGCAGGCCACCGGCAAGGTCAAGCGCATCGGCGACATCTACATGGGGGGCGAGGCCTGGTTCATCCCGAAGTACACGGCAGAACGCCTGCCCGATCTCAAAAAAGCCGCCGATCTACCCAAATACTGGGAAGAATTCAAGGATCCCGAGATGCCCACCAAGGGTCGCTTCTATGGCTGCCCGGCCGGCTGGGGCTGCGAGATCGTCAACACCAATCTGTTCAAGTCGCTGGGCCTGGGCGATACCTTCACCCTGTTTTCGCCCGGTACGGGTGCCACCCAGAAGGCGGCGCTCACGGCGGCCTACAACCGGGGCGAAAACGTAGTGTTCTATTACTGGTTCCCGACGCCTGTCGTGGGTTCCATGGATCTGGTGAAGCTCGAACTGCCGCCCTACGACGCCGAGAAGCAGAAATGCCTCACAGATCCGGACTGCGCGGATCCACAACCCACCGATTATCCGCAAAATCCGGTGTTTACCGCGGTCAGCACGCCATTCTACGAAACAGCGCCCAAGCTGGTCGACTTCCTCTCCAAGGTCTCGGTGCCGCTGGACGACATGGGTGAGGCGATGGCCTACATGGACGAACACGAGGCCGAACCCGACGAGGTCGCCGACTGGTTCCTGAAGAACAAGCAGGCCGTCTGGACCGAGTGGCTGCCAGCCGACGTTGCCGAGCGGGTCAAGGCGGCTCTGTAAGGGTCCGCCATGTTTCCCGAACTGATCTCGGCCCGAGATCTGCAGCGGCCCATTGACGCGTTCGTCAATGGGCTGGTCATGGAGTACTCGGACGTGCTCCGGGCCCTGACGCAACCGCTGCTCGATCTGCTCATCTGGGCCGACAATCTGCTGCGCCAGTCTCCTTGGTGGGCCATCATTCTCGTCGTCATGGGGGTGGCCTGGGTGGCCAGCCGGCAATGGCGTTTCAGCCTGGCGATGGGCGCGCTGCTCGCGGCCCTGGGGGCCATCGGCCTCTGGGAGGCCTCCATGCAGACCCTGTCGCTCATGCTGGTCGCGGTCGCGTTTTCAGTGTTGCTGGGCATTCCCATAGGGATCGCGATGGCCAGCTTCCGCTGGGTGCGTTCGGCCATGCTGCCGGTGCTCGACGTCATGCAGACCATGCCGAGCTTCGTCTATCTGATCCCGGTGGTGATGCTCTTCAATCTGGGCAAGCTGGCGGCGCTGTTCGCAACCGTCATCTACGCGGTGCCGCCCGTCATCCGGCTCACGGACCTGGGCATCCGGCTGGTCGATCCCGAGGTCCTCGAGGCTTCGCGTGCCTTTGGCGCCAGCCGCACGCGCCAGCTCTTCGGGGTGCAGCTGCCCCTGGCGCTGCCGAACATCATGGCGGGCATCAACCAGACCACGATGATGGCGCTGGCCATGGTGGTGATCGCCTCCATGATCGGGGTGCGCGGGCTGGGCTACGAGGTCCTGCAGGGCATCAACCGCCTGCAGGTCGGGCGGGGCCTGCTGGCCGGGCTGGGGATCGTCGTGCTGGCGATCATCTTCGACCGGATCACCCAGAAATTCGGCCAGCGCCAACAGATGCGCGGAGCCTGACATGGACAAGATCGAAGTCCGCCATATTTATAAGATCTTCGGCCCGCATCCGCAGCGCTGGCTGCCGGCCGTGCGCGACGGCATGTCCAAGGAAGAGCTGCTCGAGCGCAGCGGGCACACGCTGGGCCTGCGCGACATCTCGCTGTCCATTGCGGCGGGCGGGATCCATGTCATCATGGGGTTGTCGGGCTCGGGCAAGTCTACCCTGATCCGGCATTTCAACCGCCTGATCGACCCCAGCGCCGGCCAGATCCTGGTCGACGGGGTCGATGTCATGGGCTTGAAGCGCCGCGAGCTCGAGGCCTTTCGCCAGCAGAAAATGAGCATGGTGTTCCAGCGCTTTGGCCTGCTGCCGCATCGCACCGTGCTCGATAACGCGGCTTATGGGCTTGCGGTGCAGGGCATGCGGCGTGCCGAGCGCAACGAACGGGCCTTGCACTGGCTTGAACAGGTCGGCCTGTCCGGCTTCGAAGGCCAGTACCCCCATCAGCTGTCGGGCGGCATGCAACAGCGTGTCGGTCTGGCCCGCGCCCTGGCCACGGATGCTGAAATCCTGCTGATGGACGAGGCCTTTTCGGCGCTCGACCCGCTGATACGCCACGAAATGCAAGACCAGCTTTTGGCGCTGCAGGCGCGGCTGAACAAGACCATTGTCTTCATCACCCACGATCTGGACGAGGCCCTGCGGCTGGGCAACCGGATCGCCATTCTGAAGGATGGCGAGCTCATCCAGGACGGCACGCCCGAAGACATCCTGCTGTCGCCCGCCAACGACTACATCGAATCGTTCCTGCAGGACGTCAATCGGGGCAAGGTACTGAATGCGTCGCATGCCGTAAACGAGCGCCCGCTGACCCTGACCATGCGCACCTATCCGGCGCACGCGCTGGAACGTCTGGCGGCGCGCGGCTACGACTACGCCGCGGTGCTCGATGGCAAGCGCCTGGCGGGCGTGCTGATGCGCGGCGACGCCGAGCGCGCGGTCAACGACGGGGGGCGCGATATTTCACGCTACCTGACCGATATGGCGTCGGTACCGGCGTCCGAGGGTCTGGATCAGGTGTTGGCGCGTCTACTGTGCACGCCTGCGCCGCTGGCTGTCACGGATGACCAGGGCGAGTTTGTCGGGGTCCTGTCGCGCAGCAAGGTGGTCGAGCTGGTGACCACCCGATCCAATGGTGATCACAGCGACGCGATGGACGATGCGCCCGCCGAAGCGGCCGTTTCGGGTAGCGAGCAGAGCCGCACCGACAACCGCAGCGGCCAGGCCGCCTGATCTCTGGCTGATCTCTGGCGGCCCCGTCTCCGGCGCGCTGCCCTGGGCAAGGGGTGCCGGGCGGCGTCAGTCGTGCAGGCGCAACAGGCGGAACATCTCGTGGCGGTCAGGGCCGCGCCGGCCCTGCCAGAGCGCGGGTAGATCCGCCCACAGCACCGTGCCGCGGCGCAGGTCGTCGGGATCCAGCTGCTGGAGCAACAGCGCGCAGCGCCCATCAAAACTGAATTCCAGCCGATCGAACACATAGAAAGAGGCACGCTGGCCGCCGCCGAGCTCCTGGGAACGCACGCATTCACCTTCTCGCCGGTGCTGCTGCAGGGCATCGGCCAACGAGGCCGAGACGTCGCGATAGCTGCGTGCGTAGTCCAGGGCCGGCATCCACAGGGTGGCGAGCAGCAGCCAGGTGGCAATCAGCCCACCGGCAGACAGGGCCGTGCCGCGCCACAGACCTGCAGGGCGGCTGCGTAAGCGCCAACGCACCAGCGCCAGCCAGGCGAGCGTGCCCAGCAGCGCTAAGATTGTGGCGGGCCAGGCCACGTGGACATGCAGGCCGCGGGTCTGGCGCGCGATGTTGGCGGCGATCTGCATGGGCCAGCCGGTTTGCAGGGCGATCCAGCCCAGCCACACCGTGGCGGCGGTCAGCGTGAAGCACATGATGGCAAACCAGTCGAGCGTGTTGACCACCCCGCGGCGCAATGTGGGCAGGGCCAGCACCGCAAGGATCGCCGAGGGGACGGCCAGCGTGGCGTATTCTGGCTCAAATGGCTGATGCGTGAAGATCAGCACGCCCAGGCCCCCGGCAAGAAAGCCAGCGGGAATGCGCACGTGCGCGGCGCCCAGCCATTTGCGCCAGCGCCACAGGGCGAGCAGGGCCAGCGGCCAGGTGGGCCACAGGAACCAGGGCAGATCGCGCAGCAGGCTGATGAGCGCCGAAGCCTGCGGCCAGCCGAATGCTTGCGTATTCCATTGCAGCCAGCTCTGGAACCAGAGCGGGCTGGCATGTTGGGCCGGTATCCACCAGGCGGCAACCAGGATCGCCGCCAGCAGGCCGGCCGGCAGCAGCCAGCGCCGGCGTGGCCACAGTTCGCTGCCCGGTACGAAAATCAAGCCCAGGGCAGCCAGCATGGGGGCGAGCCCGGGTCCGCCACGGGCCAGGAACCCGGCGGCCAGCGCGACGCCCAGCGACAAGGCACCCGACAGGGGATGATCGAGCATGCGTGCCACGGCGTACAGGGCCAGGGCCTGGATGGCGATCAGGGCAGGCACTTCGGATGTCTCGTGCATGCGCCAGATGATGCCCACGGTGGCGACGATGAGCAGCAAGGCGGCATCGGCCAGCATGCGGCCATAGTCGTGCGGATGGGGCTCGCCGCCAAAGGGCAGGGCCAGGGGCAGGGCTTCGGGGCGTCGGCCCAGCAGGTACGTGCCGTACCACACGGTGCCCGAGAGCATGCCGAACCACAGCAGGTTGGGCAGACGCGAGGCCATGATCTGCGCATCGAGCGGTGACGAGGTGAACCAGCTGAATAGAGGCTCGAAAGCTTGAATGCTGAGGGCGCCCACCCAAGTCGCCAGCGGGCCGCTGCGCGCCGCGGCCAGATCACCGACGTGTGGCAGCATCCAGGCGTGCGCCTGGCCCGAGAGAGCGGTCAGCATGGTGGCCAGGCCAGTGACGTCGTCTGTTTTCCAGGGATCGCGATAAAACAGGCCCGCCAGGATGTAGACCAGGCCGACGACCACCAGGAACAGGCGCGGCAGCTTGACGGCGGCAGTAGCCGTCAGGCGCGCAGGTGTGGAGCGGGGGGGTTTGGCAAGCACCGTAAGGCCCGGGATGTCTCGACTCTAGCGCCATCATATACAAGATTGCCTGCATGCAGCCCGCGCCGTGGCGCGGCCGGGGCGCTGAAAAGAGCAAACCCCGCCGGATGCGGCGGGGCTTGCACGGGCGATGCGGGCAGCGTGGCCTATTTCTTGAGAGTGCCGGCCGTACGGGCGAAGCGCGCGCGGAATTTTTCGACCCGCCCGGTTTCGACGATGCGGGTCTGGGCCCCCGTGTAGAAAGGGTGCGACTCTGAGGTGACGTCACACTTGAACAAAGGATACGTCTTGCCGTCGATTTCGGTGGTTTCACGCGAATTCAGCGCCGAACGCGAAATGAACTGGTTGCCGGTCTGCAGGTCAAGAAACACGACCTCGCGGTATTCGGGGTGGATGCCTTCTTTCATGGGGAAATCCGTAAATGGCGGTAAACCAATTATTTTACTTATACTTGGCCCCGTTCCGCAAGCGACACCACCTCGTGGGCGCCGACGACCAGGTGATCCAGCAGCCGCACGTCGACCAGGGCGAGCGCCTGCTTGAGTTGCCGGGTCAGGGCGATGTCGGCCGGGCTGGGCTCGGCCACGCCCGACGGATGGTTGTGCGCCAGGATCAATGCGGCGGCGTGGTGTTGAAGCGCGGCCTTGACCACTTCGCGCGGGTAGATAGAGGCATGCGACAGGGTGCCGCGGGCGAGTTCCGCGCATTCGATGAGCTGCAGGCGCGTGTCCAGGAACAGGGCGATGCAGTGTTCGACGCGTAAATGGGCCAGCCGTAGGGTGCAGAATTGCTTGACGCGTTCGGGTTGGCTGAGCGCCCGGCCGGTGCGCAAAGGCTCTTCGATGGCGCGGCGGCTGAGCTCTTGCACGGCGACGAGTTCGCACGTTTTGGCGTTGCCCAGGCCCGGATAGGCGAGCAGTGCGTCGGGTTCGGCCGACAGCAGGCGCCGCAACCCGCCAAAATGGCTGACCAGATCGCGGCCCATTTCGATGGCGTTGCGCCCGCGCGTGCCCGTACGCAGCAGGATCGCCAGCAGCTCGGGTGTGGTCAGAACCTGCGCGCCGTGCCGCAGCAGGCGTTCGCGGGGACGTTCACAAGAGGGGGATTCGGGAGTATATGGCATGATAGGCCCTAAAATCATGATATGTTTCACAAGTACGCCACGGTGCTATTTTGACTGCTTCCAACCCTTTGCAGCCTGTTCAAGCTGACTCTTATGTCACGCTGCACTACCGATTCGAACTGTTGACCGGGCCGGCAGCCGGCACGGTGTTCGTCGACACGTTCCTCGATCGGCCCGCGACCCTGCAGATGGGGGTGGGGCAGTGGGCGCCGGGGCTCGAGGCCCTGTTGCTGGGGCGGGCAGAAGGCGAGCAGTTCATGATCGACGTACCCGCGGTGCAGGCCTACGGTGAGCGCAACCCCGAACTCCTGCAGTGGCTGTCGCGCGACGAAATGGTCCGCAATGCGCCGCCCGATACAGAATTCGAGGCAGGCGACATGGTGGAGTTCGTCGCGCCGGGCGGGGGCCGTTATTCGGGGGTGCTCAAGACCCTGGACGGCGATTCGGCCCTGTTCGACTTCAATCATCCTTTGGCCGGCATCGATTTGCAGGTCGAAATCAAGATCCTGGGGGTATTATGAATTCAAGCCATCCTGCGGCCGATACCGCGACGCTGCAGGGCGAAGCCGAAATCCTGCTGGCGCAGCCGCGTGGTTTCTGCGCCGGGGTCGACCGGGCCATCGAGATCGTCGAGCGCGCCCTCGAAATCCACGGTGCGCCCATCTACGTGCGCCACGAAATCGTGCACAATCGTTATGTGGTCGACGACCTGCGCTCGCGGGGCGCCGTCTTCATCGACGAGCTCGAGGACGCACCGGCCGGCGCCATCGTCATCTTTTCGGCTCATGGGGTCTCCCGGGCCGTGCGCGCCGAGGCTGAGCAGCGCCAACAGCGCATCTTCGACGCCACCTGTCCGCTGGTGACCAAGGTGCACGTCGAGGTGGCGCGCATGCGCAAGGAAGGCCGCGAGGTGATCATGATCGGCCACAAGGGGCACCCCGAGGTCGAGGGGACGCTGGGGCAAGCCGATACGGGTATGTACTTGGTCGAGACGGTCCAGGACGTGCTGGCGCTGCGCGTCCAGAGGCCGGATTTCGTCGGTTTCGTCACGCAGACCACCTTGTCGCTCGATGATGCGGCCGAGATCGCGCAGGCGCTGCGCGACCGCTTCCCGGGGATTGCGGAGCCCAAGAAAAGCGACATCTGCTATGCCACCCAGAATCGCCAGGATGCCGTGCGCATCATGGCGCCGCAATGCGATCTGGTCCTGGTGGTGGGCAGCCCGAACAGTTCCAATTCCAATCGCCTGCGCGAGGTGGCCGAGCGCAAGGGCGTAACCGCCTACCTGCTCGACGACCCCGACATGATCGATCCCGAATGGCTGCGCCGTGCCCGGCGGGTTGGGGTTACGGCGGGGGCCTCGGCCCCCGAGGTCCTGGTGCAGCAGGTCATCGATCGGCTGCGCGAGCTGGGGGCTCGCTCGGTGCGGCCGCTCGAAGGCGTGCACGAGCAGATCTCGTTTCCGCTGCCACGCGAGCTCTCGCGCAAGCTCTCGCCATGATGCGCTCGGCACGCTGGATACTGCGCATCGCCGCCGTTTTTTTGCTGGCGTATGGCGGCGTTTCCTGGTGGGCCGGGCAGCAGGCCGAGGCCCTGTTGCGGGCCTGGGTAGACGAGGCCAACCAGCAGTGGCAGCTCGAATCCACCCCCTTGCGGGGCGCCCCGGCGCTGTCCATCGAGGCCTACGAGCGTGGGGTGTTCACTTCGGATCTGCGCTTGCGGTTCGAATACCCGGATGCCGGGACCACGCGGGTTTTTGCCTTGCAGGATCACCTGCAGCATGGGCCGTGGCCATGGCAGGCGCTGCAGCAAGGCCACTGGGCGCCCTTGGCCGCCTACAGCGTGCTCGAGCCCGTGCCCGGTGCCGCCTGGCAGGCGTGGTTCGATGCCATGCCCGCCGGGGTGCGCCCCTGGCACCTGCGGGCCCGTATCGGTTTTGGTGGTAGCCTGCACGCCATCTGGCACTTCGAACCGGCCAAACTGCCAGATGCCGGCTTCTCGTTCGATGGCGCCCAAGTGCAGGTCGAACGGGATGCCGGTCAGCGCGAGATCCGCCTGGCGGCCGACATCCCGCATCTGAGTCTGGACGATGCCGAGGCACAGGTGGCGCTCGAAGTGCGCGGGCTGAGCTACCAGAGCCGGCTGATCCTGGCGGATGCCGCGCACCAGCAGGCCCATCAGGTCCTGCAGATGGCGCACGTTCTGGTGGTGGCCGATGATCTGCCCGGGCTGTCATTCATGCAATCCGAGCTGTCCATGGACACGGCCCGTACGGGGCAGTTGGTGGACACCCGCCTGGACTGGGATCTGGGCCGCATGCAGCTGCGCCAGCACGATCTCGGCCGTATCCGCGTACGCGGCTCGGTCGAACACCTCGACGTGCGGGCCTGGGATGCCCTGACGGCTGCCCTGGCCGAATTGCCCGAAGGGGATCCACAAGACTGGTCGGATGCCGAGCGCCAGAAGATGCTGTCGCTGCTCAGGCCGGTGTTTGCCACCAGTCCGGTGCTGGCGCTCGATTCCTGGCAATGGGATACGCCCGAAGGCGCATCCGAGGCGGCTGTGCGGGTCGGCTTGCAGCCATTGGACGAGGCGCCCGAGCCCGACCCGGCGTCCGGCGTGCGGCTGGTGTCGCTGCAGCTGGGGGTGTCCCGGCCCATGGTCCTGTACCTGGTGCGTCAGTTCCAGGATGATCAGCCGCAGTCGGCCGTGGCGCTCGCCGGCCTGTTGTTCGACCAGATGGCAGCGCGCCTGCAGCGCCAGGGGCTCGTGCGGCTGGCTGACGGGCTGGTCAAAGTCGACTACCATTTCGAACAGGGCCAATCCGTGCTCAATGGCCGGCCGCTCAGCCCGGCAGAGCTTCAGCAGCGGCTCGAACATTGGGCGGGTGGGTGATCCTCATGCTTTTGCGGAGATGCTTGCATGGAAACGACCGTATTCACGCGCATTCTGGCGGGCGATATCCCCGCCGCCATGGTTTATCGGGGCCGCCGCATTTTCGCCTTCATGGATGCCGGGCAGCTGAATCCCGGCCACGTACTGGTTGCGCCGTGCGAGGCCTATCCCACGCTGCTCGACATGGATGAAGACCTGGCCGCCGAGCTCATGCGTGTCACGCATCGCGTAGCGCGAGCGGTACAAAAGGCCTTTCAGCCGCAGGGGCTGACCTTGCTGCAGGCAAACGGGCCGGCAGGATGGCAAACCGTGCCGCATGCGCACATTCACGTCCTGCCCCGCCACGACGATGACGGCGTCGGCCTGGTGTGGCCGCGCAAGAACCCTGAAATGGCGGTACTCGAAGAATACGCCGCTCGGATACAGGTATCCGATTAAACCCCGGTCGCCTGGCGCATATCGAACAGCCCCGCGTGAGCGGGGTTTTTTGTTGCACTGCAGCGGCCGCACATCGGATGAATTGCCTGTTTCCTCTAAGGGAAAATCCTGATCAAAAGATTCGAAAAAATGACGACAGGTTTTCTTTCATTATTTAAATCAACGACATGGATATTCCGATGGGGCGATTGCGGCTGAGGCTGCGAGCCGCCTGAGGGTCATTTTTCCGGCAGATGAAAAATTGCGTAAGTTTTACGTAAGTTTGAAAAAACATCATGACTTCCACGCACGATTTCGGCCGTGCCATGGCGCACCCCCCTGAAAACCACGGGGTGGCCCGGAAGAAAACATTGCACGCGACGCGGCCGGCACGTGGTGCTGGGCACATACCGTGTCCCGCGTCATTCAAACCAGGAGACATATCCATGAAGGACAAAAAGACTGTGGGCCAGGCCCTGCAAACACAGGTCAGGCGTCGTTCCGTGCTCAAGGCCGGCGCGGCTGGGATCGCAGGCAGCGTGTTGCTGCCCGGCACCGCCCGGGTGGCCATGGCACAAGACAAGAAACCCCTGGGCGCATGGCCGGCCGGTTCGGATGGCGATACGGTGTTCGTGGGCTTGACGGTCGACCTGACCGGCCCTTATTCGGCCCAGGGCGCTGAACAGCAAAGGGGTTATGAACTGGCCGTGGATCACCTGAACAGCGGGGATCCCATCCTGCAGAAGATCTCACCCAATCTGAAAAAAGGGATCTTGGGCAAGAACGTCAAGCTGGGTGTGGCCGATGCCGAGACCAAGCCCAATACCGCCGTGCAGGCGGGTACCCGCTATATCCACGACAACAAGGCCATGATGATCTCCGGCAGTACCAGCAGCGCCGTGGCCATTGCCCTGGAAAAGGTCTGCAACCGCGAGCACACCCCCTACTTCACGGCGATTTCCGGTTCGAACGAGACCACGGGCGTGGATTGCCAGCGTTATGGCTTTCGTCCGTGCTACTTCGCCTACATGGCGTGCAAGGCGATCGCGCCGGTCGTTGCCAAGGAATTCGGCAAGGATTGCCGGGCGGCCTACCTGACGCCGGACTACACCTATGGCCATACGACCACCGAATCGATGATCGAATTCACCGAGAAGGAAGGCTGGAAGACGGTCACCAATCAGGTGCATCCGCTGGGTGCCAAAGATTACAGCTCGTATCTGATCAACATCGCCAATACCGATGCCAATGTACTGGTGTGCGTCGCGTACGGGGCCGATGCCGTGAACGCCATCAAGCAGGCCCAGCAGTTTGGCCTGCTCGACAAGATGAAGGTCGTCGTGCCGTATTCGCCCGCGTTCCTGGAAGTCGAATTGGGCTCCGAGCTCATCGAAGGGGTGATCGTGGGGCAGGGCTTCTGGTGGACGATGGAAGACCAGTACCCGATCGCCAAGGATTTCGTCGCGGCCTACGAAAAGAAATTCGGCGGCAAGGCGCGCGATTCGGCTATGTACGGCTACCTGGCCATCATGGCCTGGGCAGCGGCCATCGAGCGCGCCGGCAGCTTCTACCCGCCCGACGTGGTCAAGTCGCTCGAAGACGGCAGCGTACTGGAGATCCCGGTAGGCGCCTTCACCATCCGTCCAGAAGACCATCAGGGCGTGATCAATTTCCCCATCATGCGCGGCAAGAAGAAGTCCGAAATGAAAAATCCGGATGACTGGTACGACATCATCGAGATCGTCGATGGCAAGGAAGTCGTGCCGCCGCTGGGTCTGCTGGGCTGCAAGATGGGCGACTACGTCTGATCGGCGCGCCGGGGGCGGCCCGTTGCGGCGGACCCCCCCCGGGTACAACGTCCGGGACTTTGAAGGAGGCACCCGAGCATGTCATTGTTTTTCTCTCAGCTGTTCAATGGGCTGGCGACCGGCCTGTTGCTCGCGTTGATCAGTACCGGCCTGACCATCATCTACGGCACGCTCGGTGTCATCAATTTCGCCCATGGGGCCCTGTTCGTGGTGGGGGGCTACGCCGGCTACACCGTGTACAGCCTGACCGACTCATTCATTCTGGCCATTGCCGGCGGCTCGGCCGTGGCGCTGGCCGTGGGCCTGGTCATGGAGCGCGGCCTGATGCGCCAATACTACAGCCGCCCGCCCGAAGACCAGATCCTGGTCACGTTCGGCATCAGCATCATTCTGGTCGAGATCGTGCGCGGGCTCTATGGCGGCATCAGCTATTCGGTTGCGCCGCCCGACTGGGGCCAAGGCATTGCCCGCATCGGCTCGCTCATCTACCCGCTGTATCGCCTCGAGACGCTGGGCATCGCCGCGGCCACGCTGTTGCTGCTGTATTTCGTGCTGTATCGCACCAGCCTGGGGCTCATCGTGCGGGCGGGCATCGAGGATGCCCAGATGGTCAATGCGCTGGGCATCAACGTCAAGCGAACCTTTCTGCTGGTGTTTGGGATCGGCGCCATGGCGGCGGGCTTTGCCGGGGTGATCAACTCGCCCATCGTGGCACTGACGCCCGACATGGGGTTCCGCTATCTGGTTGATTCGTTCGTGGTGGTGGTCATCGGGGGGGTGGGCTCGTTTCCCGGCGCCATCATCGGCGGCGTCATTGCCGGCGAGATCCTCAGCCTGACGGCGATGGTCAACCCGCAGTATTCCGAAGTCATGCTGTTCGTGGCCATGGCCCTGGTGCTGGTGCTGCGTCCGCAAGGTCTCATGGGTCAGGAGGGACGCGAATGAACACCACCACTCATCAAACTACGGCGCCCGCCGTCAGCGACACGGCCCGCGCCACAGCCGCACGGCCGCTCCCGTCTGGCAGCGCCTTGCGGCGGCAATGGCCCGAACTGCTGGTGGGGCTGGGCCTGCTGGTCGCGCCGATCGTCCTGCCCCTGCTGGGCATGAGCCCCGACCTGCTGACCCGCATCCTGATCTGGGGCTTGTTCGGGCTGGGCTTCGACCTGCTCTTCGGCTATACGGGCCTGCTGTCTTTTGGCCAGGCCGCATTCTACGGGGTCGGGGGGTTCGTCACCGCGTATCTGCTCACGGACGGTCTGGTATCGAACATGCTGCTGGCGCTGCTCATCGGGACGGCCATGGCGGCCATGACCGGGCTGGTGATCGGCTACCTGACCCTGCGTCGCACGGGGATCTACTTCGCCATGAGCACGTTGGCCTTTGGCGAGATGTTCTATTTTCTCGAGAACTCTTCGTTCAAGGCATACACGGGGGGGGAAAATGGCATTGCCGGGGTGCCGTCGCCTGAACTCAGCCTGGGGTTCATCGACATCCACATCGGCAGCGGCTGGCCAATGTACTGGTTCGTGGCGGTCATTTTCTTCCTGGGGTACCTGGTTGCGCGGCGCATCGTGCGTTCGCCCTTCGGCACCGTGCTCAGGGCCATCCGGGGCAATGCCAAGCGCGCCACGGCGCTGGGGCATTCGATCCAGTCGTACAAGCTCACGGTGTTCATCGTAGCAGCCGCCTATGGCGGGCTCGCCGGCGGGCTGCTGGGGCTGTTCCAATCCTACATGCCCCCGGACGCCTTTGCGCTGGACACATCCGCGCAGCTGGTGATCCAGACGGTGATGGGGGGCGCGGGCACCCTGCTCGGGCCCTTGCTGGGGGCCACCATCTGGCTGTATCTGTATGAGGGCCTGCAGCAGGTGGGCAGCCTCGGGCCGTACTGGAAGCTCATCCTGGGCATCGTGTTCGTGGTCCTGGTCACTGTGTTCCGTCGTGGGGTGGCCGGCGCGCTCATCGATTTCACCCGGCGGCACCGCCGTTTGCCGGCGTACATCGATGCGGGCGCCAGTACGCGTGTGGCCAGCACGCTCGATATCGTGCCGCCGCTGGCCTCGTCCAGGCCGGGGGCGCCGGTGCTCGAGGCGCGGGGCGTGAGCAAGCATTATGGGGGCCTGAAGGCCAATACCGATATCGACTTCACGCTGCGCGAGGGCGAACTGCATGGTGTCATAGGCCCCAATGGGGCTGGCAAATCGACCTTCTTCGCCATGCTGGCGGGCGAACTTCCAACCACCACCGGCAAGGTGTTCTTTCGCGGCCAGGAAATCACCGGGATTGGCGTGACCGCCGTGTGCCAGCTGGGCATGAGCAAGAGCTACCAGATCAACCAGCTCTTCGAGCAGCTGACCGTGCGCCAGAACGTCATGATCCCGGTGCTCGCGCGCCTGCGGGGCAGGTACCGCGGCGACCTGCTGCACAGGCTGCATTCCGATAAACTCGATGAGCAGGTGAATGCGGCCATCGCCATGGTCGATCTGGCCGCCCACGCAGACGTTCAGGTGGCTGAATTGTCATATGGTGAAAAGCGCCGCCTCGAGATCGGCCTGGCGCTGGCTACCGGCGCCAACGTGCTGCTCTTCGACGAACCTCTGGCGGGTCTGGGGCCCGAAGAGCGGGTGCTGGTGATCCGTTTGCTGAAATCGATTCGGGAAGGGCGCAGCATGGTGATCGTGGAACATGACATGGACGCCATGTTCGAACTGGCCGAACGGATTACAGTATTGTACGAGGGGCGCAAGCTGGCCGAAGGCTTGGCTGAAGACATCCGCCACGACCCCGACGTCCAGGCGGCTTACCTCGGGGGGATGGACGATGAGTCTGCTTGAAGTCGACAAGATCAACAGCTACTACGGCGATTCGCACATTCTCTTCGATGTGTCCATGCACATCGAAGAGCACGAAGTCGTGGCCTTGCTGGGGCGCAACGGTGCGGGCAAGAGCACGACCATGAAGTCCCTCATGGGCATGGTCGAGGTCAAGTCCGGTTCGATTCGTCACCGCGGGGTCGAGATCCAGCACCTGCCTCCGTTTTCGCGGGCGGCGCTGGGCATTCAGCTGGTCCCCGAAGAACGCCGGGTGTTTGGTTCGATCTCGGTGCAGGAAAACCTGCAGCTGGCCGCCATGACGGCAGAGAAGGCGCGCTCGCTCGATGACATCTACGCGACTTTTCCGCGCTTGGCCGAGCGCAAGCGCAACCGGGGCAAGCAGCTCTCGGGCGGCGAGCAGCAGATGCTGGCCATTGCCCGGGCGATGATCCGCAATGCAGACATCATCCTGCTGGACGAGCCCTTCGAGGGGCTGGCTCCGCTGATCGTGCGCGACCTGATGAACGTCTGCCGCCAGCTGGCCGATGCGGGCCAGACCATCGTCATCGTCGAGCAGAACGTACGCGCGGCCCTGTCCCTCGCAGACCGGGCCTATATCGTCAACAATGGCCACGTCGTCTATGAAGGCACCCCCAAAGACCTGAACGAAAATGCCGAAGTCATAGAACGGTATCTGGGCGTCAAAGCCTGATTTTGCGGCGGGCCGGGCGGTTTCCAGGGGGGTGCCGGCCCGGGTGGCCGGGTCGCCGCGGGTCGATAATCTGCGCAGTGGGCCCGGGCAGTGGTAAGCTATGCGTCGTTTCTGTTGATTTTTTCTGCGCATGTCAACCCCCACCCGCCCTGCTGTGGCCGCCTCCGGCGGCCTTTTGCACTATGTGGCATCCAGCCGCCTGCCCACGCCGTGGGCGGTATTCCAGGTGCATGCGTTCGTCGAGGCCGCCACAGGGAAAGAGCATCTCGCCCTGACGCTGGGCGAACTTCCGGGCGACGGTCCGGTGCTCGCCCGCATCCACTCCGAGTGCCTGACAGGCGATGCATTGTTCAGCCAGCGCTGCGACTGCGGTGCCCAGCTCGAGGCCGCGATGCAGCGGATCGCCGAAGAGGGCCGGGGCATTCTCATGTACCTGCGGCAGGAAGGCCGCGGCATCGGGCTGCTCAATAAAATCCGCGCCTACCACCTGCAGGACGAAGGCGCCGATACGGTCGAGGCCAATGAGCGCCTGGGTTTTCCGGCCGATCTGCGTCGCTACGATTTATGCCTTCCCATGCTGGCGCACTTCGGCATACAGAGCGTACGGTTGATGACGAACAATCCCCGCAAGGAAAAGAAACTGGCCGAGTTGGGCATCACCATTGCCGAGCATATCCCTCTGCAGGTCAATCGCAATCCATACAACGAGCAGTACCTGCGCACCAAGGCCCGTAAATTGGGCCATCAGTTCAAGGAATACTTCGGCGAAGCCCCCTGAGCGGTTTTTGGGCGTAAGGGTCTGCGGGTGCGTGCGGGGTCGGGCTGTCCGGATTGTCAGGGCTTGAGGCAGTCTTTCGTGGCGGGCAGGACCGCCCAGTTCAGATCGATCCGCCGGCCGCGCGGGCCAGACCACGGGATCTCGTCGCGCCCTTTCCAGGGGGCTGCATCGTAAAGCCGGCGGACCTCGGCCGAGGGTCGCCCGCGGCCATCATCGCTCCAGGCCACCAGGGCGCCACAGGCCAGGGCGGTGCCCGGCGCGAACCACGGCGACTCGGCGTCACTTGCGTCGATATAGACCCGCGTATCCTGGCCTGTGTGCAAGGCTATATTGCCGCCCAGCCATGTATTGGCGACGACGACCCGCAGAGGGCGGCCCGGCTGGTGCGCCTGCCAGTGGGCCACGGCGTGGGCCGCCAGCGCAGGGCCCGGGTAGGTGGAGCGCGACGCATGCCCCACGGCCTGAGCAATGGGGCCGCGAGCGAGCGCATACGACACCGCCATCAGGATCTGGACGGCGGCGGTCAGGATCAGCAGGCGGCGCAGCTGGACGCTGTCCAGGCCGCGCATCCAGGCCAGCCCGTAGAAGCCGGCCAGCACGAAAAAAGTACTCCCCCACGAGGCTTCGAGTTTGGATCCCAGGGCCAGGGACAGCAGCAGCGTGCTGGCGACGGGCGCCAGCCCTGTCCATAACAGGAAACGCCGCGCATCGGCATCGAGCTGGGCCCAGTAAGAGGCGGGGCGCAGTGGGGCGCCTGTTGCGGTGTCCAGGCGCTGGAACAGGGGTTCGTTGGCCGCCTGCCCCGGCCCGTGATCGGCGCGTCTGCGGTACCAGACCGTCCAGAGCCCACCCAATACGAGCATGGGCGACAGCCGGCCGAGCTGGTCGAGCAGGAAGTCCCACAGGGACAGCAGCGCCTGCAGGCGGCTGGCGGCCTGCAGCGAGGTTTCGGCGTAGAACAGGGGTTCGAAGTGGTGCCGGACCAGCCAGAGCCCGTGTGGACTCAGAACCACCAGGAAAATCAGGGTGGCCAGGCCGATGCCGCGCCAGATACGAGCCTGGCGCCACAGGCCGCTGGCCAGCAGATACAGAAAGAACGCGGCAAACTGGATCAGCGCACTGTATTTGGTCAGCATGGCCAAACCGGCCACCAGGCCCAGCCAGGCCCAATCGCGCCAGCGTTGGCGGTGCGTGGCGCGGTAGAACAGCCAGATGCTGGCGGTGATGGCCCAGAGCTGCGCGGTGTTGTGGTTGTAGATAGTGCCGCGCAATGAAAAATACGCCGTGACCGACACCAGCAAGGTAGCCATCAGCGCGCGGTGTGGCGTGGTGAGTTCGCAACCCAGCTTCCAGACGAACCAAAGGCCCAGCGCAGAGAAGATCTGACCCATGAGAAAGGGCAGCCAGACCGACGCGCCCAGCCCCTGGATGGCCAGGTGCATGAACCAGGTGGGTAGCGGCGGGTGCTTGGTATAGCCCCACTCGAGGCTGACGGCCCAAACCAGTTCCTCCATCCCGTCCAGATCCGGCGCGCTGTGGCTTAATGCGCACAGGATCGTCCAGAGTGCCGCTATGGTGAGCAACCAGATCAGCACCCAGGCCGAATGAGGGGGGCGGGTGAATAGCGGGAGTCGGACAGGCAGGGGTTGTTGCATCAGGCCATGAGACAGATCGATGAGCGCGCGCAGCGCCGAGGCGGACGGATCAAACTGCCATTTTATGGGTTGGTTGGCAAAAAAGCTTACGGCGCCGGCAGGCCGGACAGCCCCTGTTGGGCGACCTGCGTATGCAGTAGTTCGACCAGTTGCCGGCACGAGGGACCCAGCGTGTCGGGCCGCGCCAGGACGCGATACAGCATGGCATGGCGATGACGCCCCTCGGCCAGCGGCAAGGGGATTAACCGGCCCTGCGCGAGCGGTTCGCGAATCAGCAGTTCCGGGTACCAGGCAAACCCCAGACCGGCGCAGGCGGCCTGGACCGAACGGTCAGGGTGCGAGAAGGTCCAGCGCTGCTCTGCGTCCAGCCACCCGGCGTCATCGCGCCGTGAGCCCGAATCGCGAACCACCAATTGGCGATGGCGGCGCAGGTCGGCCCAGTCGATCGGGCGCTGCAGCGTGTGCAGCGGATGTTCGGGTGCGGCGACGGCTACGAAACGGACCTGCATCAGGGGTTCGCCGGTGAAGCCTTGCGGAACCCGTGGCGTGATGACCAGATCGGCCTCGCGCCGCATCAGTGCTTCGTCGGTGCCGCTGAGCACGCTTTCCAGCACTTCGATGCGGGTCGTGAGCTGCAGCTGGTCGAACTGGGTCAACACCTGCAGTAGCAGCCAGCCGGGGAAAAGCCCGTCGATCGCCAGGCGCAGGACGGATTCGCGCCCCTGGGCGAGCTCGCGGGCGGCAGACTCGAGCGCATCGGCCTGAGCCAGCAGATGTCGGGCGCGTTGCAGCAAAATGAGGCCGTTTGCGGTGGGTACGGCGCGCCGGCCCTGTTGGCGGAAGATCCGCATGCCCAGCTGGTCTTCAAGGCGCTGTACTGCGTAGCTGACGCTGGATTGGCTTTTGCCCAGGGATTCGGCGGCCTGGGCGAAACCACCGCAGTCGACCACCGACAGCGCAGCCTGCCATTGCGGTAAGGGGATGGGCTCTTTCATATCGAAATATTAGATTAAATTGGGCTAACTGGCGGGGTTGTTCATCTATTTAAATCATACATAATGAAGACCATTGTCAACAGGAGATTATGATGTCTGAGCGTTCCCTCATTCGCGTGACACCGGCGCAGGCCACCCAGGACGGTGCCGGTGTGCGCCTCTTGCGTGCCCTGGGCTATCGGCAGGGCGCCCGCATGGATCCCTTTCTGATGCTGGATGCGTTTTCGTCTGATGATCCCGACGACTACATCGCCGGTTTTCCGCCGCATCCGCACCGGGGGTTCGAAACCGTCACCTATATTGTCGACGGCCACATGCGGCACCGCGATCACCTTGGCAACGAGGGCGATCTGCGCGCCGGTGGGGTGCAGTGGATGACGGCCGGGCGAGGCATCATCCACGAAGAAATGCCCCAGCAGGAAAACGGCCTGCTGCGCGGATTCCAGATCTGGCTCAACCTGCCGGCGGCCGATAAAATGCAGCCGGCCCATTATCGGGACATCCCGGCGGGCGAAATCCGCGTGGCGGGCCTGCCCGAGGGCGGTTTCATCAAGTTGATCGCGGGCACCATTCCCTGGGCGACGTGCCCGCTTGAAGGACCGGGCAAGGGGCATGCAGCCACCCAGCCCATCATTGCCGACATTCGCGTCATGGCGGGGCAGTCGGTCGACATTCCCATTCCGGCCACTCATCAGGTGCTGCTGTACGTATTCGAGGGGCAGCTGCAGGCGGCGGATCAGGTCGTGGCGGCTGCGCATACGGCCTGGTACGGGCCCGAGGGCGAAACCCTGCACATAGCGGCGACGCCGTCCGAAGGGGTGCGCGTGCTGCTGCTGGCCGGCAAGCCGCTCAATGAGCCGATCGCGCAATACGGTCCATTCGTGATGAACACGGCCGAAGAGCTCGAGCAGGCCCTGAACGATTATCGTCAGGGCACTTTGGCCTGATTCAGGTTCCACCCGGCCTGACTCAGGCGCGGTCTGGCCTGACGGTCTGGCCCGATTCAGGCCCGGCTGCGCCTGGGGCCCGTACCGGGCCTGGGTTGTCCGCACCGGGTTCACCCGTTTCATTGATTGCATTTGATTGAAGGAGTATGCATGTCCATTCGTGCTCTTGCCCTGGCCGGCAGCCTGCGTCAGGGGTCTTACAATCGTCTGCTGGTAAGGCAGGCGCAGCGCCAGGCCCCTGAAGGCATGTCGATCGAGCAGGCCGATATTCGCGATGTCCCCCTGTATGATGGTGATGTTCAGGCTGGCCAGGGATTTCCGGCCTCCATACGGCGTATTGCCGCGCAGGCGGCGGCCGCCGATGCGTTTCTGATCGCCACGCCCGAGTACAACTATTCGTTTCCCGGTGTTCTGAAAAACGTGATCGACTGGCTCTCGCGCATGCCCGAGGCGCCTTTCCAGGGCAAGCCCATGGCCATCATGAGTGCTTCGATGGGGGGTCTCGGTGGCGCCCGGGCGCAATACCACTTGCGCCAGGTTCTGATCTACCTGGACGTGCAGCTGCTCAATAAGCCCGAGCTCTTCATCCCGCTGGCTCACGAAAAGTTCTCCAAAGAGGGCGAACTGATCGATCTGCCATCGCGTGGCGCGCTGGATGCCCTGCTGTTGGCACTGGCCGACAAAACCCGCCGGCGGCAGGGGTTCGAGGCCAGTGCGCTGGTGGCTTGACCTTGGCGCGCAGTCAGGCTGCGCTATCCTTCCCCGCCCTCAACGGCGGGGCTTGCCGTGCAACGTGTCAGGCGGGCTTCTGAGCGTCGAAGAAGGCCAACGTCCGCTCCAGCGCCAGGTGGGCGGATTCGGGGCGCCAGGCGGGCGTGCCTTCGCGGGCGAAGGCGTGGCCCGCATCGGGATATACGTGGATCGGTACGTCGGGCTGGGCCTGCCGTATGGTTTCCACGTCGCTGAGCGGGATGTGCGCGTCCTGCGCACCGAAGTGCATCAGCACCGGTACTTGCGGCGTGTCATGGCAGTGATCGACGATGTGCCCGCCGTACCAGCACGCAGCGGCGGTAAATTGGTCATCCAGGCAGGCGGTACGCCAGGTCAGGTAGCCGCCCCAGCAAAAGCCGGTCAGGTATGTGCGGGCCACCCCGCCCAGCGCCCGGGCGCTGGCCTGGATGTCCAGCAGGGCATCGGTATCCTGGATGACCTGGCGCAGGGCCATGCCACGACGCATGCCTGTTTCGTCGTAACCCAGCACTTCGTTGCCCGTGCTGTGGGGCGCACGATCGAACAGGGCCGGGCAGATGGCCCGGTATCCGTGCCGCACGAAATGTGCAGCCATTTGCTGTATGTGAGCAGTGATACCAAAGATTTCTGGCAGGATGACCACCCCTTGGGTGGCGTCTTCAGGGCCGGATGCCCAAGCAGCGAAAGAATGGCCATCGGCCGCGTGCAGAGTCAGGAACATCGGGTGTCTCCATTGAAGGTTGAGGGCCGGATACCCACACGCCGCATGCGCATGAGCGGATCCTGCCGATAATATTTTGCCAGCAGTTCGTACCATGGCGGCCAAACTATCGCCAGCGGTTCGGGGTGAACGAAAAAGGCTTCCGAGCTGACGGCAAAAAATTCTGCCGGGTCGGCTGCTGCATACGCATCCAAGGGCAGACTGTCGTACCAGGGTGCGGCGGCGTTGGATTCGGGGTCCACATTGGCGGGAATGGCCCGTTCGACGGCATCCAGACGTCGATTGAAGTCATTGAAGCAGGCGGTCAGCACCCAGTGCCAATGCTGCGCATCCAGGTCGCGATGCGCGCGCAGGCTGGGCATGCCGTCGGCCTCGCCCGTTCGCTGGTCCAGCTTATGGGCGAATTCATGAATGACCACGTTGGCGCGGTCATGGGCGCCAGGCCGGACCTCTTCCCATGACAGGATGACGGGCCCGCCCTCCCAGGCCTCGCCCGAGGTCTCCATCATGTACTCGTGGACCACACCCGCTGCATCGACTTTCGTGCGCGGCACCATGAAGCCGCCTGGATAGATCACGATCTGCGTCCAGCCCTGGTACAGTGATGTATCCAGGCCCAGTATGGGCAAGGCTGCCTGGATGGCGATGGCATGGCGCATCGCCGGGGTGACGTCCAGCCCATGGGCGCCGTGGAAGTCCTTGCTGGCCAGTATCCAGGCCGTATGCTGGCGCAGGGTGTCCAGTTCGGCCGCAGTCAGCCCGGCCATGAACGGATGCTGAGCCACCAGCCGGCCCCAGGTGGCCTCCCCCAATGCGTCCAGCGCCTGTTCAATGCGCGCCGGACGTGCGCCCCGTCCTGTGAACCAACGCAACATAATGCTATCAATTTCAGATGAATGATAGTAAAATAGCATGCATAGGGGCCGACTTGGCTTCGACGTGGGTCACAAAGCAAGATAGTGCATACCGAGCCCCAGTTCGCTCGTAAATCCACTGGAAAACCATAAACGCCAACGACGAGCGTTTCGCTCTGGCCGCTTAAGCGGTGAGCCGCTGCACCAACCGGTCCCTGGGTTGGGTGGGGAAACCCACTGCAGCGTCATTGACAGGGAATCGGCTCTGGCCAGGTCGCTGGGTCAGATCTTAAATCAGTGCGAATCGCCGCGGAAGGGCCTGTTGTCCGGCACGCTCCAAGGTTAAAACATAAAATTGGCCAACTAAGTATGTAGAGCTGCTTGTGGCGGTCTTGCGGACGGGGGTTCAATTCCCCCCGGCTCCACCATCCACAAAGGCTCGGATAGTCTCCGGGCCTTTTTTCGGCTCTACCCCATAAACGGGGGATGGGCATTCACTAGACACGGTTGATGACACCGTTCCAACCGCATTGAGCCAAGACTCTCATGCGGTAATTCTCAAAGTTTCTGAAGCCATAGGCCCTGCG
>NZ_JBAYTI010000007.1:0-65313 GCF_041675725.1 Castellaniella sp.
ACTGACCAGGGTGAAAATCGCCCCGATTTTGACCAACTTTCGGACATTTCTTCTGCATTATGAAATTCGTACCGTTTGTGTTGTTTCGGTCAGTTTTCAAAGCACCTTGATCAGATGTTCCTTCAGGGCGTCGATCTTCACGTGCACCCGGGCGAAATCGTAAGCCTGCTGGGTCGTAATGGGGTCGGCCGATCGACGACCGTCAGAGCGGTCATGGGCTTGGTGCGGTCAACCGGCTCGGTGGTGTTCGACGGCGCCGAGATAAACGGAAAGAGGACCTATGAAATTGCTCTGCGGGGCTTGGGATACGTGCCGGAAAGCCGCGATATCTTCCCATCGCTGACCGTCGAGCAAAACTTGATACTGGGGCAGCAGCGCGGGAAACAGTCGCAATGGAGCATGGACGACATGTACGACATATTCCCGCGTCTGAAAGAGCGCAGACACACGCTGGCCGGGGTCATGTCGGGCGGCGAACAGCAAATGCTGACGCTGTGCCGTTCGTTGATTGGCGACCCCAAGCTCATCATGATCGACGAGCCTACGGAAGGGCTTGCGCCGCAGATTGTCGAGCAGGTTGCCCAGTACCTCGACACGCTTCGTCAGCGTGGCATTGCAGTTTTGCTAGTTGAACAAAAACTGGCTATAGCACTCGATATTTCCCAGAGGCTTTATGTCATGGGCCGCGGAACTATCGTATTTGAAGGAACTCCCGACGACCTGCGCGAGGCACAGCAAATACGCAGGGACTGGCTGGAGGTCTAGCACTGGCACTTGTAATCAATACAGGAGACATCATGAAGCACAAAGCACAACTCAAACTAAGCGCCTTGGCATTGACTATGAGCCTGTTCGCAGGCGTTGCTCATGCTGAAAACGTAAAAATCGCGGTGATAGATCCATTGTCTGGATCGTTCGCGGCATTGGGCGAGAACCAGCTCCGTACATGGCAGTTTGTGGGCGATTTGGCCAACGAAGAAAAATGGGCCGGCGAGCATACACTCGAATTCGTGGGCTTCGACAACAAGGCTGGGGTGCAGGACAGCCTCAGCCAGCTCAAGCGAGCCATAGACCAAGGCTACCGTTATGTTGCCCAGGCCAATGGTTCCGGGGTCGCGTTCGGTCTGGTAGACGCCGTCAACAAACACAACGCGCGCAATCCTGGCAAAGAGGTCTTGTATATCAACCATGGCGCAATAGACCCGGAGCTGACCAACGGGAAATGCAGCTTCTGGCAATTCAGCGTCGATTCCAACGTCGACATGAAAATGCAGGCGCTGGTCAATCACCTGGCCAAAAACAAGGACGTCAAGAAAGTCTACATAATCGGCCAGAACTATGCCTTTGGGCGTGCCGTCAGCAAAGCGGCCAAAGAAATGCTGGCGGAAAAGCGTCCCGACGTAGAAATCGTCGGCGATGACTTGCACCCGATAGGTGAAGTGAAGGATTTCTCGCCCTACGTAGCGAAAATCATAGCGTCCGGCGCCGATACCATCATCACCGGCAACTGGGGCTCCGACCTGGCGCTCCTGATCAAATCCGCGCGCGCTTCCGGGCTAGACGCGGATTTCTATACCTACTATGCCGTACTGAAAGGCTCGCCGACGGCCATGGGCGAAAGCGGCCTCGAGCGTGTCAAATACGTAGGTGTATGGAACGTCAACAACGAAGAGTACAAGGGCAAGGACCTGGTCGAAGGGTTCAAGCAAAAATATGACGATGATTTGACCTGGCTACAGGCTTATTCCGCTGTGGCGCTTCTTTCGAAAGCCATGAAAGAAACAGGTTCCGTAGATCCGACTGACGTTGCATTTGCCCTTGAAGGCATGGAGCTGGACAACCTCAACGGCAAAATAAAAATGCGCGCGTCGGACCACCAATTGCAGCAGGCTCTGTATGTGGCAACATGGTCCAAGACCAACGACACCACCGTCCAGCTTGAACAGGAAGGGACAGGCTTTGGCTGGCGCACGGAAGAGGTCATTCCGGCCTCCGAGGCAGAGTTGCCGACCATTTGCGAAATGAAACGGCCCAAACGCTGATATTCTGGCAGCACGACAGGCCCCGGGCCTGTCGTGCAACAGACCTCCGGTTAAATCGTGCGGAGAGAGCAAACCATGCCTGAGCCACACATCATTCGTCCCTGGTCGAGTATCATGCCGGTGCCGGCTCACGGGCCAAAACCATTTAGAGCACGCTTTACCGACGTATTGAGCTTGTTTCGATACGCGGTGCGAAACGCAGCGCACAAGCCCGCGATATATTATTTCGACCGCAGCATGAGCTACGCGGAGCTGGACGAATATGCCAACAAGTTCGCGCTGGAATTACTGAGATTGGGGGTCCAAAAGGGGGACAGAGTTGCCTTGTATATGCAAAGCATCCCTCAATTCATTATTTGCTCCCTGGGCATATGGAAGGCGGGAGCCGTCGGGGTAACCATCAACCCCATGAACCGCGCTCGGGAGCTGAAGCTGCTTTTGCAAGATAGTAAAAGCCGAGTGGTGGTGCTGCAAAATGGGCTTTACAACGGTGTTGCGCGCCATGTTCTACCAGAGTTGCCGGGCGTTGTTCCGATAGTCACCAGCGCGCGCGAATTCCAAGGCAGAAATGACAGCAGGGTCATGAACGCTGACGACGATGCCCCATGCGATGGCGCAATGTCACTATCCGACGCCTTGGGCCGTGATTTGCCCGACGGGTGCATCTCTTGCTTGCAAGACAGCGCACAGCCCGATGCTGCGGCGATGCTGGTCTACACGTCGGGCACCACTGGCGCTCCCAAAGGCGCGATCGTAACCCATGCGAACATGGCCATCGACGCCGAAATCTTCAGAGAATGGGCGGGCGTGAACGACGGTTGCGCCATCTTGGGAATCGCGCCGCTGTTTCATATTACCGGTCTGATCGGGCACGTGATTATTTCGTTTGCTTGTTTGGCGGCAGCCATATTGAGCTGCCGGTTCCACGCCGAGGTCGTCGCCGAGGCGGCCGACAAGCACAAGCCCGAGTTCGTCGTCGGCGCAATCACCGCATTTATCGCGCTTATGAACAATGACAATGTAAGCGCCAGCCAGCTTCAATCTCTTAAAAGAATATATACAGGCGGCGCCCCGGTTCCGGCTGCGGTCGCCGCGCAGTTTGAAGGAAGGTTTGGTCTGCCCATGCGCAATTGCTATGGTCTGACCGAAAGTACTGCCTTGGCTTTGGCCGTTCCGCCTGCCATGGCCACGCCGGTGGACGCCGACGGGGCGTTCTCAGTCGGTATCCCGGTATTCGATACGGACGCCTACATCGCGGATGATGACGGTTCAGTATTGCCACCGGGCGAAATTGGCGAAATCATGCTGCGTGGCCCGCAGATCGTGCCAGGCTACTGGGACAAGCCAGGGCACAGCGAAGCGGCTTTCCGAGACGGCTACCTTCGGACAGGCGACGTTGGATACATGGACGCGCAGGGGTGGTTTTTCCTGGTGGATCGCAAGAAAGACATGATCAATGCGTCAGGCTACAAGGTTTGGCCGAAAGAGGTCGAAGACGTTATATACAGCCATCCGGCCGTGCGTGAGGCCGCGGTCGTGGGCGTGCCAGATACGTACCGTGGAGAGACAGTCAAGGCGGTAGTAAGCCTGAAGCCGGGCTATGGTCTGAAAGGTACGGACCTGATTCTTTTCTGCAAAGAGCGCCTGGCGGCATACAAGTATCCGCGCATAGTAGAGATCGTGGATGAGTTGCCCAAAACCGCTACTGGAAAAATTTTGCGCAGATTCTTGCGCTAGCAGCTCGGCCACATACGACGCTCGCCGAGCTTCAGAGTATGGTCAGTACATGTGTTGGCCACCGTTCATGGCAACGTTGCTACCGGTCATGAAGGCCGCAGCATCGCTCACGATGAATGTCACCAGCGCGGCAATCTCATCGGGCTGTCCAAGGCGGCCGACTGGAATCGCGTTGATGATCTTCTGCCGTATATCCTCGCGCACTGCCATCACCATCTCGGTCGCCAGATAACCAGGTGAGACGGTGTTCACGGTCACGCCCTTGCGCGCCACTTCTTGTGCCAGCGCCTTGGTGAAGCCATGAACACCGGCCTTGGCAGCCGAATAATTGGTCTGTCCGAACTGGCCCTTGCTGCCATTGAACTTCGAGTCCAGATTGGTGCGCAGCACGGCGTCCCAGCTGACTTTGTCAAGCTTGCGCAGCGTGGCGTTGCCTGGTGTATGCGTAATGATCACACGATGGCCAGCGTCGTGCAGAGCGCGGGCGATGGCGGCACCCAACCCCCGATTGCCTCCTGTGATCAGTGCCGTTCGTCGAGGGGGATTCATGGTGTATTCCTCAGCAAGTCGGGAATCGCACCGGAGGCAAGTCCGGCATCGGGCTTATCAGGGGCAGTACCGTCCCGATCACGCCATAGGCGTTTGCTTGACGCTGATCTTGCGCAGCAGCGGCAGCCATGATCGGGCGTTGACGACCAGCAGGCCCGCCAGAACCAGTGTGGCCCCCACGAGGAACCCATACGTCAGCTGCTCGCCCAGCAATATCACGCCCAAGACGACGCCGATCAGCGGTGTCATGAACGACAGCACACCCAAGGGTGCGGCCAGATAGTGGCGCAGCAGCCAGAACCAGGTCAGGTAGCTGGCGAAGGACACCAGCAGCGCCTGGAATCCCAGGCTGGCCCAAACCAGCGGGGTGCTATGGAATTGTGTCTGCCCGGACACCAACATGACCGGCAGCAGCAACACGGCGGCGCCCGCCAGCTGGTAAAACAGGGTTTGCGTCGCCGGCGCTTCACTCAGGCGGCTGGTGCGCACGGCCACGGTGGTCAAGCCCCAACCCAGGCCCGCACACAAGCCCATCAGGTCGCCCAGCAGCCAGTTGGTGTCCGCGCCGGCCGGGTCACTTTTTTCCGGCGCCAGAAAAGTGACCAGGATACCGATGAAGGCCATGCCGATGCCTGTCCATTGCAGTCGGCTCAGGCGTTCCTCGGGCAGGCGCAGATGCAAGCCGACGGCTGCGAACATGGGGCCGGTGTAGAGGAAAACGGCCATGTGCGATGCGCTCGTCCAGCGCAGCCCTTCGGCCACGAACAGAAATTCGCCCGCGAACAGCGCGCCCACGACCAGTCCCGAACGCAATCCTACGCCCCGCAGCCAACGCTCGCGCAGGACGAGGTGACCGACCAGCCAAACGAGTAACGCCCCCACACCCGAGCGCAGCACGACTTGCAGCAAGGGCGGCACGTCGCCCGCCACGGCCTTGATGGCAACCTGCTGCATGCCCCATGCCAGGCACAGCGCCATCATGAACGCTGTGGCCTGGCCATCCACGGGTTTTCTCATCGAATAGCCTTCCAAAACATGATTCCGGTTCAAATCCACAGAGCGCAGAGGGCGATGCCGATGCCAGCCTCGCGACAGATCTCGACCATCATCGAGAAAGCCCTGAAATTCTAACTGCGATTGTCGACCGGATGGATTGGAACGGCGCCTGCGCACCTGCCCCCGCTTGCGCACCCGCCCGCTATCGTCGCCATGACCCGTGAGGCAATTCAACGTCGCGTTCGGCTGCGGCAAGTGCCGTCGCCAGGCCCGCGCGGTCGAGGGGAATGCAGTAGGCTGGCTTCGCCCGTTCGAAGCGCCAACTGTCCTTGAGGGGTCCGGCGTCTACCGTATCGAATCCGAACTCGTCCTGCAGTTTTTCGACCCAGCGCTTTGCGTTGGCGTCATCGCCCGCAATGGGCAATGCCCGCCGTTGCCCCGATGCGGGTTGCGCTGTGGGGGTTTTTAGATCTGTCGCCAGGATCGCATTGAACGCTTTGACGATCGTCGATCTAGAGAAGTGCTTCGCCACCATGCTGCTGGTCGTCGTCTGGTACGTGTCGAGCTCGGCGAACCGGCCATCCCGATCAGGATAATAGTTGTTGGTGTCGATGAGGATCTTTCCAGCCAACGGTTGGGGGTCGATTTGAAACAATTTTGCAAATGGAACGGTGACGACCACGACCGGGCCGAACCCTGCGGCCTCTTGCGCGGTGCCCGCTAAGCAGCCGATCTGCTCGACGATGTCGCTCAGCGTGTCTGGGGTGCGTGAGTTGCTGATTTTCACTTCATGGCCACAGCGTACGGCGAGGCGTGCGATTGCTTGGCCGATATGCCCCGCTCCGATGATGCCGATTTTCATCGCAATACTCCTGAATATGGAAATAAATTATTCTGAACTGGACAGATCGACCGCTTTAAGACCATTGTTCAGGCGGTTGATGAAATGCACAAACGAAACTTTGTCGTCGAACCGGAATCCTTTCATTGACTGCCGGTAGAATTCGTAGATTTTCGGTTGAAGGCCTGACCAGAATGCACTCCCCTGGGAAGTCAGCAATACGAGCTTGACCCTACGGTCGCAGGGGTCGGGAATCCGGCGTACGTGCTCGTCACGCTCCAGACGCTTGAGTACGCCATCCAGATTCTGCCGGCTGACGACGAGATATTCGGCAAGTTCCGAAAACGGCATCCCATTGCTGGCTTCGGCGCGTGATAGGGCGCCCAGTACGGACCATTGAATGGTGGTGATTCCTAATTCTTTGGCCGCCTGGCGTTCGAGTGTATTGGCAACCTGAAATACGCGGAAGAAGAGGCGGTTGTGCACGGCCGATACTTCTTGATCATATTCAGATAGAGAATGCGTATTCATGCCGCTACGTTGCGTTCGATTGTTTTATATGCGAGGAATGGGCTCATTGTACGTCAAGCCCGTAAATTGCCGACGTGGGCTCTGGAGGCGAAGCATGCAACGGATCGGTACCTCGGTGCCACGTCTCGCTCAGCCGGACTGCCTTTGGTTGCCGAGGCGCGAGGCGCGAGGCGCGAGGCGTACTAGTGCAAACCCTGATAACTATCTATCAGTTGATATATTAAGCTTGCTTAGCCTGGATCAATTCCATGAAATACATGATTTTTAATAATAATTATGTATCAATCAATTGATACGTAAGTCCATGTGATGCCGGTCCAAAGCGTCAATTGCACTTATGGGAGATCGATCTTGAAGACCTACCCCCATCTGCTTTCACCTTTAACCGTTGCCGGTGTCACGCTGCCAAACCGAATGGTAATGGGCGCCATGCACACCCGCATCGAAACCATGGATCGCCCGCTTGAGCGGCTGGCGGCATTCTATGCGCGCCGGGCTGAAGGTGAAATCAGCATGATCCTGACGGGGGGGTATTCGCCGACTCCCGAGGGCGTCCTGGAAGAAGGCGGGCTGTATCTGAACAGCGAAAATCAGCTCGCAGATCACGCGCCCATTATATCGGCCATCCGTAACGCGGGTGGGCGTATTGTTTTGCAGATTCTGCATGCCGGCCGATATGCCAGAATAAATACTTGTGTGGCGCCCTCTGCGGTCAAGGCGCGGATCAACCGGTTTACGCCGCGTGCGCTATTAATCGATGAAATCTGGAACCTGATCGAACACTATGCCCATACGGCCGAGCTGGCAAAAAAAGCGGGTTATTCCGGTGTCGAGATCATGGGTTCAGAAGGCTATTTGATCAATGAATTTACGTCGGCCATTACGAATCACCGGGAAGACGAGTTTGGCGGTCGCTATGAAAATAGAATCCGCTTTCCTGTCGAAATAGTGAAAGCGGTCAAGCATCGGGTCGGCGAAGAATTCATGGTGATCTACCGCATTTCAGCGATTGAGCTGATGGACGGCGGCATGACGGGCACCGAGGTGGCCGAACTGGCACGGCGCATCGAAGCGGCGGGTGCGGATCTGATCAATACCGGTATTGGCTGGCATGAATCCAGCGTGCCGACCATCGCCGCAAGCGTCCCACGTGCAGCATGGCGGCAGGCCATTGCCAACGTCAAACAGGCCGTATCCATCCCGGTGATGGCATCCAACCGCATCAACGTACCCGCTGTGGCCGAAGACATCATCGCCAGTGGCGTGGCAGATCTGGTGTCCATGGCGCGCCCATTGCTGGCGGATCCTGATTTTGCCCAAAAGGTGCGCCATGGCAATGTCGAGGAAATCATACCGTGCGTCGCCTGTAACCAGGCCTGCCTCGACCGGATTTTCACCGATAGCACGGCCAGCTGCATGACCAATCCGCGGGCGGGCCACGAAATCGAGTTTCCAAAGGGCAAGGCCGCATCCAGCAAAAAGGTGGCGGTCATTGGCGGCGGGCCGGCCGGGATGGCGTTTGCGGTCAGCGCCGCCGAACGGGGCCACCAGGTGATCCTGTATGAAGCAACGCCCATGCTGGGCGGGCAGATCAACCTGGCAAGACAGGTACCCGGAAAAAGTGAATTCAATGAATTGCTTCGCTATTTCCAAGTGATGCTAACGAAGCTGCAGGTCCCGACCCACCTGAACAAGGCGCCGTCCGTCGAAGAACTCAAGGCAGAAAAGTTCGACGACATCGTCGTCGCGACCGGTATCGTGCCTCGCCGGCCCGAGATCCCAGGGGTCGATCACGCCAAGGTCCTGAGCTACGTCGATGTGCTGAAGGGCAGCAAACCGGTCGGCCAGTCTGTGGCGATTCTAGGCGCGGGCGGTATCGGATTTGATGTGGCCGAATTTCTTGTAGGCGATACCGAAGAAGCATTGCAAACGGATGCATTCTATGACGCCTGGGGTGTCTCTACGGATCCAGGCGCATCCGGTGGCCTCACCGCCGCCGCTCGGCCGCATCCCGCACGTGCCGTACACATGTTTCAGCGGAAGAATGAACCCCTGGGAAGAAACCTGGGCAAAACAACAGGCTGGATCCTCAAGTCGAAATTGAAAAGAAACAACGTGTCCATGACGTCCGGCGTGACCTATGAGCGCATCGACGATCATGGCCTGCACTACAGCCTGGATGGTGAATCGCACGTGCTGGACGTGGACAACATCGTCCTCTGTACGGGTCAGATTTCCGAAAAGCGTTTGGCCGACGCGCTTTCGGAAGCAGGCCTGGCGTGCCACGTCATCGGTGGCGCAGATTATGCAGAAGAACTTGACGCCGTCCGTGCAATCGACCAGGCGACCCGTTTGGCGGTGAATATCTGAAGAGAGGCGGATATGAACATGTATAACGTCGATCTGGACAAGTGCGAGGCAAATTACCAGCCTTTGACACCGATCCAGTTTTTACATCGATCGGCGGATGTTTTTCCTGAGCGCACGGCCGTGATCTACAGAGATCGAAAATATACTTGGTCTGAGTACTCCGAACGGTGCCACAAGCTGGCAAGAGCACTGATTGCAACAGGGATCGGCCGTGGCGATACCGTATCGATCATGGCGGCCAATATCCCGGCGATGGCTGAGGCGGCATTTGGCGTTCCCATGAGCGGTGCGGTCCTGAATTGCATCAATATCCGCCTGGATGCAGCCAGCGTTGCATTCATCCTTAAACATTCAGAAGCCAAGGTGTTTTTTGTCGATCAACAGTTTGCCAGCGTTGCAAAAGCCGCGATTGCGCAAGCGGGCCTCGAGGACGTGCGCGTCATCGATATCGCAGACCCGTTGATTCAATGCCCCGAGATGGTTGGCGACATCGAATACGAAGACTACATTGCCGCTGCGCCTGGCGATATCGCCATTGTATATCCAGAGGACGAGTGGGATGCGATCGCGCTGAACTATACGTCGGGTACAACGGGCGATCCCAAGGGGGTCGTTTATCATCATCGTGGTGCCTATTTGAATGCACTGGGTCAAGTGATCAACGCGAACTTTCTGGGTAAAGTACCGGTATATCTCTGGACGTTGCCCTTGTTTCACTGCAATGGGTGGTGTTTTGCATGGGCGGTGGCGGCAATCGGCGGAACGAACGTCTGTCTTCGGAAAGCGGCGGCCGAAGACATCTTCGAGGCGATTGCCGCGCATCAGGTCACGCATTTTTGCTGTGCGCCAACGATCCTGGATTTTATGATCGCGGGCAAGCCCGACGGCTGGAAAAACCCCGCCGAGCCGGTCAAGGTGTTGTGTGCGGGGGCTTCGCCCCCTGTGGCCACCCTGAAAAAATCGATGGCGATCGGCCTCGACGTCGTGCACGTGTACGGCATGACAGAGCAGCATGGGGTTGCGACGATTTGCGAGCCGCAAGCGTCCTGGGCCGAGCTGGATCCTGAGCAACAGATCAGGCAAATCGGACGCCAGGGGGTGCGCTCTGTCGTGACGGATCAGATGGCCGTTTGCTCACCCGACACGTATGAAGAGGTCCCGCGGGATGGCTCGACCATCGGCGAGGTCATGATTCGCGGCAATATTGCCATGAAGGGATACCTCAAGAACCCGAAGGCCACGCAAGCGGCTTTCAGGAACGGCTGGTATCACACGGGCGATCTTGCGGTGGTTCATGAAGACGGCTATATCGAAATCAAGGACAGGTCGAAAGACTTGATCATTTCTGGCGGGGAGAATATTTCCTCGATCGAGGTAGAGGATGTCTTGTATGCCTATCCCGGGGTCGTTGGCGCTGCGGTGGTGGCCGTGCCCGATGAAAAATGGGGTGAAGTGCCATGCGCGGTGGTCGAACTGAGCCCCGCACACCAGGCTGTGGTCACCGAACAGGACATCATCGAGCATTGCCGGGCGCATCTGGCCGGTTTCAAAACGCCCAAGCACGTCATTTTCGAACCATTGATCCGGACTGCAACGGGGAAACTGCAGAAATTCAAGCTGCGCACCCATGCCACAGACGTCGTCAGCAGCAGAGGCAAACCAAGGTAACACAATAATTTAATGTGCCGACATGTCGGCGATTCCAGAGGAGACGTTCCAATGAAATCTCGTTGTATATCCATCGCGGTCTCGGCGCTGGCCGGGCTGATGATTACCGCCCCTGCTTTCGGAAACGAACGGGAAGTCAACATCGCCGGATTCGGTGCCAAGTCTGGCGTGATCCGGCTCTTTGGCATGAACAGCGAAGCGGCCATGAAGGCGGCTGTCAAGGCCATCAACGATAGCGGGGGGGTCAAGCTGGGCGACGGCGCGACAGGAAAGCTCAAGCTCACGTACTACGATGACCGTTGTAACGCAGAAGAGGGTATTTCAGTGGTCCGTCGGATTGCCACCACCGAGGCCATCGTCGGTGTGGGGCCCAGTTGCTCGAACGTGGGCGAGTCGGTGTTCGGGATCTTGCAGAAAAAAGTGGGCGACGACAGCGACAGCGGTCTTCAGTTTCCCATTTTTGGTGATGTGGCCGCAAAAGTCGGGCTCGCGAGTATTTCGGAATGGTCTTTCAGAAATATCCCGAATGAAATGGAGATGTACAAGGATTTATTCACCTGGGCGCAAAAAAACCATCCAGAGCTGAAGACCGTGTACGGTGGGGTCGAAGTGGACTTTGCCCACTCCAAATCCACATTCGAAGCCATGAAGGCACAAGCCAAGGCGCATGGCTACGAGCTTGTGGGGGAAAGCGAGTGGCTGCTGAACGACACGACTTTTTCCAACCAGGTACGCGACATGCGTCGGTCGAATGCGGACATTGTGCTCATCTCGGCGCATCCGGTAACGACATGCGGCGCACTGAATGAAATGGCGCGCCAGAATGTCAAACCCAAGCTTTTGATTGGCCTGACCAGTTCATCCACTGTTGAAACATTGAATGGCTGCGGGAAGCAGGCCGAGGGCATGATTATTCCGACAGGCTTTGCACCGATCAATGACCGGGCCCGGCAGGCGTCCGACCAGATCTCCGAACAGGGTGGAAGTGCGGACCTGCACAGTGCCGCGTCCTATGAGAACATTTTTATTCTTAAAGATGTGATCGAGTCGCAAGGCGTCATGGCCAAGCCGGACACTGTTTCCGAAGACCGTCAAAAAATCCGCCAGGGGCTTGCGCAGCTGCCAGAAACGGAAGGCTTGCTTGGCGTCGCGGCGCGTACGGATGATCGCGAGGCAGTAAAACCCTATGTGTTCGTGCAGGCCCAAAACGGCAGCTGGGAGATGATTTACAACCCGGCCGACGAAAAATAACGGGCTGAACACATTCGCATAGTTCACATAAGGGGGTGAAGCGTGGATCCGTATTTTCTGATCGATACGGCACAGTCTTTGATGAGCGGGATGCTCTATGGCTCGACGTATGCCTTGATTGGCCTCGGGTTCACCCTCATTTTCGGTGTCATGCACAAGATCGACCTCACGTACGCCGCAACATCGATTGGCGGTGCGTATGCCAGTATTCTAGTACTGCAGTCGGTATCCGCACCGGCCATCGTCGTTTTCTTGCTGGCGGCGTGTGCCGGCGGGCTGATTGGGCTTTTGGTCTATTTTGCGTGTTTTCACTTCATTTCGTCCAAGCACCCTTTGGCCATGCTGATGGCTACGCTGGGCATGCTCTTGTTCATCGAAGAGGTGATCATACAGGCGACCGACGGTGTGCCGATTTCCTTTCCAGTGCTTGTCGAACACTCGATCATGCTGGGTGAATTCTACATTCGCGGGGATCTGATCGCCGTATTCCTGGTTGCCTGCGTCTGCATGGCGGGGCTGCTGTGGCTGTTGCATCGGACCCGGCTGGGTCTGGGTACGCGTGCCGTGGCACAGCAGCCAACGGCCGCCATGCTGTGTGGCATCAATCTGGCCGTCGTGAATTCGCAGCTTTTCATCATTACCGGATTGTTGGGCGGCGTGGCAGGGGCCATGATAGGTTCGGCCGTGGGGGCATTGTCTCCTCTGCTGACTTTGCCGCTGACGGTCAAAGGCCTGGTCGTTACAGTGATTGGCGGGCTGGGCAGCATACCGGGCGCCATCATCGCCGGGTTGTTCGTGGGCGGGCTGGAAAACGTCTTCCAGCACCTGCGTGGCGTCAGCGAGCGCGATCTGTACGTGATGCTGTTGTTGTTCATATTCTTGGTCGTACGGCCCAATGGCCTGTTCGGCTCGGTTTCAGCACGGGATTGAGGCGGTCGCACCATGAATTTTTATTTCAGTCTGATCCAGGTTATCGGAATCCATACCTTGCTTGGCCTGTCGTCCTACTGGATCTTGCTGAGCGGGCAGGTCAGTCTTGCGCAGGCCGCCTTTTTTGGTATTGGGGCCTATCTGGCAGGGATGCTGACCACGCTGTGGGGTTGGCCACTGGTGCCCGCCATCCTGATGGCGGCCCTGGTGTCCGGTACGGTTGCGTTTGTAGTGGGGTTTCCGGCATTGCGTGTCCGGGGCCTGATTCTGGTGGTCGCCACGCTCGCATTTGGCGAGATGGTCAGGGTGGTCTTGTTCAACCTGAATTACCGCATTGTGGTGGATGGGGTCGAAGTGGGCCCTGCCGGTGGCCAAGGTTTTTCGCATATCCGGTATTTTCCGATCAACGGCTGGACAGTCTTCGACGTCATGATCTTCATCTGGGTGGTGGTGGCCATCGTCATGGCGGGGCTCTGGTGGCTGGATCGCTGTCGTATCGGCGCCGTATTGCGGGCGGTTGGCGAGGATGAGGTGGCGGCCCAGGCAACGGGCATCAACATCACCGCGATCAAGGTGCTGGCAATGACGGTCAGCGGCGCGCTCGCAGGCCTCGGAGGGGGGGTATTTGCGCATTACACGACCCACATCGAGCACGTCCAGTTTGGCATCGTGCTCGCTGCGTTTGCCATTTCTTATCCGATATTGGGGGGGCTTTCCAGCGTTTTTGGTACGCTGCTCGCGGTGATTTTCATCCAGGGGTTCTTGATCGAGGGGCTTCGTTTTATCGGCGACTGGCGCAGCCTGGTGTTCGGCTTGTTTATCGTCCTGGTCATGAATCTTCGCCCCGAAGGCTTGCTGCATCCGTTTTCCAAACGGCCGGTCGCCCGCTCGGGCAAGGCAGGAGGCTGACATGTTGCACGTTCGAGCCCTGAGCAAAAATTTCGGCGGCATTCGCGCGCTGGACGATCTTAGCTTTCATATCCAACCGGGCGAGATTCATGGCTTGATCGGCCCGAATGGTTCCGGAAAAAGCACGACCGTCAATCTCATATCGGGTCTGTATACGGCGTCGTCCGGCACGATCGAGTTCCTGGGGAAAGACATTACGTCATTGCCGCTGCATCATCGCCCGATGCTGGGCATCAGCCGTACTTTTCAGAACATACGCTTGTTTGGCAGGCTGAGCGTCTGGAAGAATCTCTGGATTGCGCAGCGGCAAAACGGCCAGAAACCCGTCGGCTTTCTCCATAAATGGATCGGTGGCGAAGGGGCCGCTCGGGATGAAATCGATGAGATTCTCGAGTTTTCTGCATTGCACCACAGGAAGGACGTGCTGGCCGCAAACCTTTCGTTTGGCGAGCAGCGGCGCCTGGAACTCGCGCGGGCCATTGCGTGCAAACCCAAGCTCATTTTGATGGACGAGCCTGCTGCGGGCATGAACCTCGAAGAAATCAGCAATCTCGAAGACCGGATCGTGAACCTGAAGCAGCGCGGCATGACCGTCTTGCTGATCGAGCATCACATGAATCTGGTCATGTCGGTCAGCGATCGCATCACCGTCTTGAATTTTGGACGAAAAATCGCAGAAGGGACGGCACAATCGGTTCAGTCGGACCCTGCTGTGCAAGAGGCCTATCTCGGAGTGCCTGCATGAGTGTTCTGTTACGTATATCCGACCTGGCAACCTCTTACGGCCGGATAGAAGTTCTTCGTGCCGTTTCCCTTCAGGCCGAGAAAGGCAAGATTACCTGCCTGTTGGGGCCCAACGGGGCAGGAAAGACGACGCTGATGATGACCGTGGCGGGGGTGCTCAAGCCCCAATCCGGGCATATTCATTTTCTCGATCGAGACATCGCGGGTACGTCACCCAGTACCATCGTGCGTTCAGGCATTGCGCTCGTGCCCGAGAACCGGCTGGTTTTCAAGGACATGAGCGTCCTGGATAACCTGAATGCGGGTGCCATTACGCGCAAGGACCATGAACAAATCCATAAAGACCGTGAACGGCTGCTGGATCGTTTTCCCCGCCTGCGCGAACGCTCGTCCCAGCTGGCCGGCACCTTGTCGGGGGGTGAACAGCAGATGCTGGCGATCGCACGCGCCTTGATGTCGAATCCGCGCCTGCTGCTGATGGACGAGCCCTCTGTGGGGCTTGCCCCGCTGGTCGTCCAAGAGATCTTCACGATTATCTCAGAGCTCAAGCAGGATGGCGTGTCGATTTTTCTTGTAGAACAGAATGTACGCATGTCATTGAAGATCGCAGACCATTTTTATCTGATGGATCATGGGCGTATCGTTTTTGACGGCGCCCCCGATGAGTTCGCGGAAGACGAAGTCATCAGTCGCGCCTACCTTGGAGAGCGCCGCTGACGTTTTACCGAACGCCGTGTTGGTTGATCCCCAGGCGGCGCGCCGGCGCATGGCCTATGCGTGTGGCGTATTTTTGAGGACACAATGTTTGTCGACATTGTTCAGAACACGATTGAAGGCCTGGCTCACGGCGCGGCATATGGGTTGATCGCCCTGGGTTTTACATTGATGTTCGGCGTGATGGGCCGGCTGAATCTGGCGTACGGTTCGATCATCATGATTGGCCTGTATGCGGGTATTTTTGTACAGTCACGCTGGCATGTGCATTGGATGGTCGTCGCAGGCACTGTCATGGCTTGTTCCGTCATTGCGGGGATTTACGTAGAACGTTTATGTTTTGCACCGATGCGTGACGGAGCGGCAATGGCCTCGCTGGTTGCCAGTTTTGCCATCTGGATGCAGCTCGAAGAAGCGGCGATGCTGGTGTTGCCGCGGCATTCCTATCCATTTCCGGCACCTACCGATCAGGTGGTCATCGAGCTGGGCCCGTTCTTGTTGAGGGGGGATCATCTCGTCACGCTGGGCACGGCTGCCCTGATCATGATCATCCTCGAGAGACTGGTGCAGAACAGCCGCTTTGGCCTGGGTTTGCGGGCGATTGCGGAAAGTCCGCGCGCAGCGGGCTTCGTCGGGCAGCATGTACGACGCTCGCTTTTTTTGGTTTTCATTATTGCGTCCATGGTGGGCGGTGTGGCGGGCTGGTTGATTGCTTCCACGAACCACCAGGTTTCCGCCATGTTTGGCATGTGGGCGACGTATAAAGGGCTGGTTGCCGCCATGCTGGGCGGGTTGGGTTCCATGCGTGGCGCGCTGGCCGGCGGTTTGCTGTTGGGTTTGGTTGAAGCGTACTCGCTCTGGGCGTTCGGGCCCCAGATCCGGGATCTATCAGCCAGTTTGATATTGTTCCTTTTGATTGTCATGCGTCCTGGTGGCCTTTTTGGCCAAAAGCAGGCCATGCTGGGTGCTGCTGCACGTACAAGGCTGTGATCGATCCTTTCTTAATCGGGGTGCTCTCCAATATTGGCATGATGTCCTTGCTGGCGCTGTCGGCCTATTTATTGCTTCTGGTCGGCGAAGTCTCTTTCGGGCAGCAGGCTTTTTTCGGCGTGGGCGCCTATGCGGGGGGTATTGCCACGGCGCTTTGGGGGTGTTCGCTGGGCGTCGCCCTGCTTTTCGCGGCGTTGATGGGGGCAGCCGCCCAATTGCTTGTTGCGTTGCCGACGCTGCGCCTGCGGGGCTTTTATTTTTCCGTCGCCACCCTGGCCTTTGCCGAGGCCGTGCGAATACTGTTTGGCCTGTTTCACTACAGGCGGGATGTGGATGGCCGGATGATGGGGCCGGATGGCGAGAATGGGTTTCGTGATGTACGGTACATCTATGACCACAATATGGGTGGGCAAGACTACATGTTGATCGTTTGGGCGCTGGTCGTGGCGGTACTGCTCATTTTCATGCTGCTCGAATTCAGCCGCTATGGCCCCCGCCTGCGCATGATCGGTGAAGACGACATCATGGCGGGGCTCAACGGCATCCATGTAACCCGCTATAAGCTCGCGACCTCAGTGGCCGCGGGCGCGCTGGCCGGGCTTTCTGGCGGGCTGTATATTCACGCCGTCACATATGTCGAGCCTGGGGTTTTTGGCATGATGCTGGGCGTGCATACCTTGGCGTATGGCCTGATAGGCGGGTTGGGGACGGCGTTGGGGCCCTTGATTGGGGTTTTGATCGATATTGGATTCCTGGAATCCTTCCATGGCCTGTCGCAATACCGTATGGTGATTTTCGGCGGAATCGTCGTGTTGCTTCTGATTTTCCGCCCAAGGGGGTTATTGGATGAGGTGTTGGTCAACCGCCTGAACCGGCTGTTCTGGAGGGGGCGGTGATGCTTGTGCTGGAAAATGCAAGCTTGCGCCTGGGCGGTGTGACGATACTGGACACGATCAATATGCGGGTCGGTCGCCGCGAAACGCTCGGCCTGATCGGCCCGAATGGCTCGGGAAAATCCAGCCTGCTGAACGTCATTACCGGTATTTACCCGCTGACCGAAGGGCGCATCCTGTTCTGCGGTCAAGATGTGGCCCATCTGGCGCCCCACCAGATTGTTGCAAGAGGCGTGGCGCGTACGGCGCAGACCACCCGTCTGTTCGAACGCTTGTCCGTCCTGGACAATGTCCGTGCAGTGCAAGGGGGTACCCGCGCCGCCGCCCAGGCTTTGCTTGAGCAGGTTGGTTTGCTTGAGCAGCGTTTTATGCTCGCCGGAGCGCTGAGCTTCGCACAGCGCCGCCGGCTGGATCTGGCCCGTGCGTTGATGCTGAATCCATCGTTGCTGTTGCTGGATGAGCCGGCCGCCTCTCTGACCGCCAGTGAGACAGAGGACATGGCCGAATTGTTGGCAGAGGTAGCAGTACCTGGGCGCGCGCTGGTCGTGATCGAGCACAAGATCCGTCTGATCGCCGCGCTATGTCCACGGGTCGTCGTCCTGCATATGGGGCGGCAGATCGCCGAGGGGTCGCCCGAGCAGGTCATCGCTCATGAAACGGTTCAATCCGTCTATTTTGGCGCAGAAGGAGCGGGGCGTGCTTGAGGTTCGTGACCTGACCGTGCGCTACGGGAAGGTCACCGCCGTTCGTGGCGTGTCATTCGAGCTTCGAGCGGGCCAGCTGGTGGCCTTGGTGGGGGCCAATGGAGCCGGTAAATCGTCCGTGCTGGAAGCCATTTCTGGGATGAAAAGGCCGGTTGAAGGACAAATCAGATTCCTCGGGGAGCGGATCGATTCATTGCCCGCACATCGAGTGATGGCGCGCGGCATTGCTCATGTACCGGAAGGCCGGCTGATTTTCAACCAGTTGACAGTCGCTGAGAACCTGGATGTCGTCATGCCTGCGGCTCGGAGCCGGTCTCGCGCCCGGGCGCGCCGCGACGCTGTTTTGCTCCGTCTGCCCGAGCTGGCCGATTGCCTGGACAAGCCGGCATCGGCCCTATCGGGCGGGCAGCAGCAATTGCTCGCCGTCGGGCGGGGCCTGATGGCCGCGCCCCGGTTGCTGATCCTGGACGAGCCGACGCTGGGGCTATCGCCTGTGGCGACGGCACGCATGTTCGGCTTGGTGGAGGCGCTTGCCGCCGATGGAATGACCATTCTTCTGGTCGATCAGAATGTGAATCGAGTTTTGCAGTGTGTCAATGAAGTGCACGTCATCGATCACGGTGAAATCATCCTGGCTGGACCGGCCAGCACCGTATCGACAGATGCACGTATAACCGAAGCCTTTCTTGGTCGTGCAGGATAGGCGCTCTCTAGAGGGGGAATATCGTGAGGAAATCGATTATGGCCTTATTGCTGGCATCGGCGCTGCCGTTTATGGCGGCACCGGCTTTGGCGGGTGGCAGCCTGGCTGCCCAGCTGGCTTGCGTGCCGGCGCAAGCGCGGCTGGCCTATGATTGCCTGATCCACGTAACGGACCAGCCGTCGGGCGATCCCGTTGATGGCCTTGCCATACAGGCCAAGGCAGACATGCCTTCCATGCCGTTGGCGCATAACATACCGCCGGTCAGGGCACAATCTACAGGCGAGCCCGGTGTTTATCAATTTTCGATTACGCTGGACATGTATGGCCGTTGGGCATTTTCCATGACCATCATGGGGGCTCGACAGGATATGCTGGTCGAGGTGCTGGACTTTGTGGCGCCGGATGGCGAAGACGATGCGCATGGGCATCATCATGATCAGGATCATGATGACCATTCGCATGGCCATGATGCTCACGCATCACACTAACCCGATGGGCCCGGATCCGATAGGCCCGATCCGATAGGCCCGATCCGATAGGCCCGATCCGATAGGCCCGATCCGATAGGCCCGGATCATTTGCTGAATGGGGCTCCCGGCCCATGGTTCATTAAAAGGGCCGGGATGTGGCCCGGCCCTGAAGCGCGTTGGTGCTGGTTTTTGTTTCAGCTTATGTTGCGCAGATCGACCCGCCGGATTTTCCCACTGGGCGTTTTGGGCAGGCTGTCGACAATGTGAATGTGCCGCGGATAGCCGTGCCGGCCATATCGCACGCGCACGAGGTCTTGCAATCGCTCTACCAGGCCGTCGGTGGCCGCATCCGAAGCCAGTGTAATGAAGGCTTCGATCACTTCGCCGCTGACGGAGTCTGCATATCGCCGCCCGACGACTGCCGCTTCGGATACCGCGGGGTCGAGCGCCAGGATGCTTTCGATGTCGAATGGTGAAATGCGATAGCCTGACGCGATGATGACGTCATCTGCACGTGCGGCAAAGAATACGTCGGTACCATCGTGACGGCCGGCATCGCCGCTTAAATACCAGAGTTTGTCTTTTGTGTAGCGCTCTTGTGTCTGGCGGGCATCGTTTGCGTAACCAGTGAACCACATCAATGGGCTATTGGGAACGGACAGCGCGATGGTATCGCCAACGGTTCCGACGACGAACCCCGGCATGGCCTGGCCCATGGAACCCGCCTTGGGTTCACGTAGCAGACGGGGGTCCCAGGCGTTGATGACGCCCATGCCTTGCTCGGTCTGGCCCCAGTGGTCTCGGACGAGACAGCCGAGTGCTTTGGGGGCCCAGTCGGTGATTTCGGGGGTGAGCGGTTCGCCGGCGGATGAGGCGACCCGCAAGGGCGTGTTGAACCGAATGCCATCTTTTCTGAGCGCCCGGTATACGGTGGGCGCTGAAGCGAAATTGGTGACACGCAGCGCGTCGACCACTTGCTTTGTGATGGCGGTGGTGAATGGCGCGGCCAGCAAGACATTGGCTCGCCCGGTCGCCATGGGGCCGACGACAGAGTAAAAAAGGCCATAGGCCCAGCCGGGATCGGCGCCGTTCCATAATACGTCGTTGGCCTGTAGATCGAAGCCATAGCGCATATAGGCGATGAAGGACGCAATGGCGTAGGCAGGCACGCGTACGCCTTTCGGCGCCCCGGTTGTCCCGGATGTATAGAGCTCGATGAACGTGCCGCTTTGGCCAATGCGTTCATTATGTTCGAGAGGGGGGTGTGATTCGATCAGGGTGTCCAGGTTTGCCCCGGTTTTCAGGACCGGGATGTCGATGCCCACAAGTTTTGGACATTGATCTGGGTCGGCTATGATCAGGCGCGCCTGTGCCGCATTGACGCGCGAGGCGATGGCTTCATTGCCGAACGCAGTGAACAGCGGGACATGGACTGCACCTAAACGCCACAGCGCAAGCAGCACGATAGGCAGTTGCCGGGTTTTGGCCATGAGGACGCCGACGCGCGAACCGACCCCTATGCCTTGTTCGGACAGCGCGCTGGCCAGGCATTTTGAACGCTGCGCCAGTTCGCCGAAAGAGAGGCGTTCGATATCGAGATTTCCGTTGACCAGTATGAATGCGGTGTCGTCTGCGGGCTTGCTGTCACACAGAATGTCGGCGACACAAAGATCGGCAGCGGAAAATCTGTTTTTCAGTTCCTGTACTTCGGCCACGATGTCCGGGATGTCCAGCCAGGGGGCATGGGCAACGGATACGACGTCTGATTCCTGATTTTGTTGGCTTGGATCTTGTGCGGTCATCGCGTCTCCTCCTGTGTGGCTGTCTGGAATACTGTGACAGGCACCTGTCTGATTGGCCGAACCCCTCTGTTGGAGGTTGTCCGTTCAATAGTAACGCGGTTTGATTATTTTGCAATGTGTGACACAGTCGACGATGGGGTTGTACGCGGGTGGTGAACCCGCCGCAACCCCAGCGGAAACAGGGTGGAACGTCGGTTGGCGCTTCAGGGGTCGGACTTCGATGGCGCGTGCGCCCACGCGGGGATAGTCTCCCAGGCCGTGCGCAGGCGCTGGCGCAGTGAGTCGCTGTGCGGCTGGACGCGCCGCAAAAGCTGCCAGAAGCGCGCTGAATGGTTCAGCTCGTGCAGGTGGCACAATTCGTGCCAAAGTACATAATCGACCAAGTCAGGCGGCAGGAACAGCAGCTTGCAGTTCAGGCTGATGTGTCCGCGGGCGGAGCAGCTGCCCCAGCGGCTCCGCTGGTTGCGGATTGCCACCTGCGCATAGGACCATCCCGCCGAAGCGGCCAGGCGATCCAGCCAGGGTGGCAGGGTTTTTCGGGCGCGTTCGACCAACCAGCCCCGCAAGGCTGCGTGCGCGCCGGCGGCCGGTTCTTTGGGCCCGAGAACAAGAATCTGAGCCGTTCCGCTGGTGCGGGCCCGCACCGTGTGGCTACTTGAGGGCAGGTACTGGACGCGCCACGATTCCCCCAGCGCGGGCAGCCTGATCGAGCCTGGATGGCACGCCCGTTCTGCAACGGACTGGGCATGCCGTGTGGCTTGCCGCGCCATGTGCCGTGCGACCCACGACGCCTTGCCGGCCACCAGGGCTGTCACAGCGTCCAGACTGACCCCTTGGGGCGCCACGACCATCAGCCCGTCTCGGGGGCCCAGGGTCAGGCGTATGTTGCGGGCGCGCGCCGAGCGCCGGATGGCGTAGCGGACCACCTCGCCATTGGGCAATTCCAGCTGCTGTTTCATCATGTGTTGCCAGGACCCCGCTGACGCATGACAGTATTGACATGGTGTAGGCCGACAGTGATGCCCAGCGCGAGCAAGCCTGCAAGCAGCACGCTGCCGGCGCTGGCATCCAGGCGTTCAAACCATTGCGTATATAGATTCAGGGCGGCGAAAACGGCCACGGCATTCAGGGCCCAGCGGTGGTTGCGGCGCCAGGCCCAGACACCGGTGGCCAATAGCGCCAGGGCCCAGGCGATGGCGAAGACGGGGGCGCTGAGGTAGGGGCTGGCCAGGTACTGAAAGAGGCCCTGGCCGTGACGGCTGGGGTCGTCTTCCCACAGAGACCCCACCCAAAAGGCGAAGTTCACCAGGAAGAGGGCGGTTCTGGCCGCCGCCGCTGCCGGCCTTGCGTAGCGCTCGGGCAGCCGGATCGCGGCATGGTGCAGCCCGGCCGCGGCCAATGACAGCAAGAGAATGATGTAGACGGGGTTTTCGATCGTGAAGGCGTAGCTGACGTGCGGCTGTGTCGTGTCGACGCAAATGCTGCCACCCAGCAGCAAGGTGGCCAGCACCGCCATCAGGCTGCTGCGGGTCAGTGCCGCGACGCCGGCGCAGCCCGCGGTCGCCACGAGCAAGGAAACCCGGTTGCCTTCGCCAAGCGCAACGATGCCGCCGGCAGCGAGCAGGGCCCCGATCAGGGTGCAGATATTGGCGAGCAGGCGCCATTGTGTCGGCCGCGATGGGTTCAGGATCAGCCCGGCCAGGAGGACGACGGCGCCTATGAGGATTGCGCTGAGCGCTGTGGGAACCAGAGCCAGCGCGGCCAGCGCGACAGTCACGACGCCAAAGCCGATGAACAGGCTGAATGCCAGGGCGTCCGTCGAGGATGCCGCCAGGCGCCTGAGCTTTTCGTACTCGGCGTCGGTGATGTCTTTGTTGCGCAGCAGCGACTCTAGATCCAGCGTGACCTTCACCGTGCTCCCCTTGATACGGTTGTACCGGAATGGTGATCTTACCGTGATTGCTTGTAAATATTATTTAGAAATAAAGATATGGTAATTTAATATTTAAAGTTATAAGACTTGGGCCCTAGAATGGCAACTCTGCCGTCGTCGCTGACGGTCATCGTATTACTGGAACGAGGCAATTGTGAAAGCTTCTACTCTTGAACGTCGTAGGGTCGTCATCGTCGGTGCGGGTACGGCCGGTATTGCGGTCGCGGCGGGTCTGAAACGCAGTGGGCCAAGTCTCGACGTTGTGCTCATCGATCCCGCACAATACCACTACTACCAGCCTGCCTGGACGCTGGTGGGTGGTGGGGCCTATCGCGTGTCCCGGACCCGCCGGGTGCTGGCGCGCTGCGTGCCCAAAGGGGTGCGGCTGATCTCGCAGGCCGTTCGTGCGTTGGATCCCGAGGCCGGACACGTCGAACTGGATGATGGCCAGCACGTGGCCTACGACTGCCTGGTGGTGGCTGCGGGAATCCAGCTCAACTGGGGCCAGATCAAGGGCCTGGAACAGGCCTTGGGCAAGAATGGCGTCTGCAGCAATTATCGCTACGATCTCGCCCCGTATACCTGGGAGCTCGTGCGCGAGTTCCGTGGCGGGACCGCGATCTTCACCCAGCCGGCCGGCGCGGTGAAATGCCCCGGCGCGCCGCAGAAGGCGCTGTATCTGGCAGCTGATCGCTTCAGGCGCCAGGGGGTGCACGCCGACAGCCTGCAGTTTCGCAGCGGCGCGGCTTCGATCTTCGGGGTGGGCTACTATGCCGAACCGCTGGGTCGGATCATGGATTCCTATCAGGCGCAGGCCCATTACGACAATCATCTGGTCGAGGTGCGGGGCGAAGACCGCGTGGCCGTGTTCGAATCTTCCCGCAACGGCCAGGTGACGCGCGAAGAGGTCGCCTACGACCTGTTGCACGTGGTGCCGCCGCAAGGCGCGCCAGACTTCATCCGCTCCAGCCCGCTCGCCAATGAGGCGGGTTGGCTGGATGTGGATAAGAATACGCTGCGCCACACCCGTCATGCCAACGTGTTCGGGCTGGGGGATTGCATATCGGCGCCCAACAGCAAAACCGCTGCAGCCGTCAAGAACCAGACGCCAGTGGTCGTTGCCAATGTGCTGAGCACGCTCGAGGGTCTGGCGTCCACCCACACATATGACGGCTATGCCGGATGCCCGGTGACCACGTCGGTAGGCAAGGTGTTGCTGGCCGAGTTCACGTACGGCGGTGTGCCAACGCCCACTTTTCCGTTGGATCCCCGGGTGCCGCGCCGCAGTTTCTGGTGGCTGAAGCGCAGTTTTCTACCATGGTTCTATTGGAATATGCTGCTCAAAGGTCGGAACCTGCCGCAGTGGCACAAAAAGCGTGATTTTCCGGCCGGTGTGCCGTCGGTGCAGCGGTGAGCTTGGCACGTTCTTCGGGCTGACCCAGGCGTTTTTGGGGATTGATCGCTTTCAGGGCAGTTCATCGACGAAACGCGTAAATTCGTGGACGGGTTCGCGTTCGGTCGGGAAATTGTTTTCGGGCGCCGTCATGTCTGCATAGCCAAGTGCTATCGCCATGATCAGCTGGCGGTGCGCTGGGATCCCCAACCGTTGGCTGATCAGTCGGTGATAGCGGCAGAACGCGGCCTGAGGGCAGGTATCCAACCCCAGGCCGCGCGCTGCAATCATGATGTTCTGCGCAAACATGCCCAGATCGAGCCAACTGCCTTGTTCCATGTCGCGATCCATTGTCAAGAACAGGCCGACCGGCGCATCGAAGAAGCAATAATTGCGCCGATGCTGTGCCGCCATGCGGTCAGATTGGCCGCGCTGGATCCCCAGACTGCCGTATAGTGCCCAGCCTACGGTGCGCCGGCGCGCCAGGTAGGGCTCGCGCCATTGACGCGGATAATAGGCATATTCAGCCTCGCCCGCATCGCCAGACAGGGCGGCGGCCTCGATTTCCTGGCTGAGAGCTTGGCGTGCGCTGCCAGTCAAGACGACCACCTGCCAGGGCTGGATGTTGGAGCCTGATGGCGCGCGCGCGGCGGTCTCGAGGATCTGTTCAATGGTGCATTGCGGTACTGGATTGGGTAAAAAGGCTCGAATCGAGCGGCGTGAACGGATTGCCTCCGATGCGGGCATGCAGGGCTCGGTGATGTGCGTCGTGGTGTCCATTGGCTTGATGTTCCAGGCAATTTTGCCGGTGATCTCCTATCTAGATTGGCCAGTGTCACCGGCGCGTCGATGCGTATCGTGGCCTATTGGTGGCTGATTGGCAAGGGAGGCGTGCTACCCGATGGCGCTGGCTTGGCCTGCTGCTTCATAGCCAGAGCGCTGCAGTGGCAAACTACGCTTCTATACTGGCACGGCTATGAGAATATGCTACGGTTACGCTCTGATTCTGGTTCAGGAGACGAAACGTGGACGAAGCGGTGGCCCGGCAGGCGTTTGATCAGGCAATCAAGACACACAAGCCGGTATTCGAGGAATTTTTCCTGGCGCGCCTGATGGGGCTCGAGTTCGAGTATCCCGATGGCCAGTGTGTCGTCACCTTCGAGCCCAAGGACTTCATGTTCAACCCCCAGGGGTCCTTGCATGGCGGCATCATCGCCAGCGTCATGGACATCTCGATGGGGCATTTGCTCAAGCGCGTCCAGGGCCCTGGCACCACGCTCGAGATCAAGGTTCAGTACGTCAAGGCCGCCCGCCATGGGCGCCTGCGGTCAGTGGGCGAATTCATCCGGCAAGGGCGTGGGATCTCATATATGCGCTCGACCATGACCGATGCGCAAGGTGACGTCGTCGCTTTTGCCACCGCAACCTGGAAGCGGCTGAAGCCGGCGGCCCCCTGAGATCCGATCGGGCCGCGGTTTGGGGGGCCGGCCCATGGGGCCGGCTGGCTCAGGCCGGCTGTCGGCTGCAGCGGCATGCCAGGCGCCACCCGGCCACGGTGTAGAACAGAATGGCCGTCCCTACCAGGCCCAGGAAAAACACCAGCGCAATCAGCAGCCAGTCGATGGGGCCGCCTGCATCGGCAAACCCCGAGGATGACACCTGAGCCATCAGCACCAGGGCCAGTATGCCGCCCAGGACACCGATGGCTTGCGCCCATACCAGGCGGTTGGCCACCAGGCGCCGCTCGCGCACGAGCAGCGCTGCGAAAGCCAGCGTGCCCAGGAGCACGACGGCCAGCAAGACCCACAGCAGGGGCCCGAGCATTTCCTGGAAGACAGCCAGCAAGACCAGAGGATCGAGTTCATTCATGGGGGTTCTCCTTAGGCGCGACCGCGCAGCATGCTGAGATAGGTGGGTTTGAGCCCCATGGTTTCCATGACCCAAGTCACCCACAATTCTTCGAGCGGGGCGATGACGCCGGGAAACGATGGGACCAGATTGTTCTCGTAGTCGAATTCAACCAACATGGCCCGCCCCAGGCGGGTGATCATGGGGCACGATGTATATCCTGTGTACACGGCATCCGACGTCGTGCCCGCCAGTTCCGCGAGCAGGTGTTCGACGGCGATGGGCACCTGCCATTTCACGCTGGCGGCCGTCTTGCCTTTTGGTACCCCGGCGATGTCACCGACCGCGAACACATTCGGGTAACGGGGATGGCGCAAGGTGGCCTTGTCGGCCTCGACCCAGCCCTCGGCCACCCACGGCCCGCTTTGCCAGGGCAAGGGGCTGTTGAGGATGGCCGTCGGCGCCTGCATGGGCGGGATGACGTGAATGAAGTCGTAGCCCTGTTCCTCGGTGCCTTCCGGGGTACGGAAGGTCGCTATCCGGCGACCCGGATCGATCGCCTGAAGCACCCGGTCGTACCGTGTCTGTATGCCGCGGTCGTGGAACAGCATGCGCACTTTCTCGGACACGATAGGCACCCCGAACAACGTGTTGTTGTGCGCGTTGTAGACGAGTTCTGCCTTGCCCCGGTTGCCGCGCCGCCTGAGGTAGTCGTCCGTGATGAAAGCGTATTTAAGGGGCGCCCCGGCGCATTTCATTTCTGTGGGCGGACGCAGGAAGAGGCCACGGCCGCCCTGGTCGGCGAAGGCCGACATCGCCTGCCAGGTGGCCAGGGCGGCTTCAGGGCCCTGGTAGATGCTGCCGATGCCTTCCTTGCCGATCAGATGGGTGTCCATGCCTTCGATCTGCCCATACCGCAACGCCATGCCTGTGGCGACGATGAGAAAATCGTAGGGGATGGCCTGGCCGGTGCCGGTCACCACCTTGTTGGCTTCAGGATCGAATTCCGCCACTTCGGCCTGGATCCATTCGACCCCGGCGGGGATGTATTCCGTCGTCTCGGAGATGACATAGTTGGCGGGCTCGATGCCGGCGCCGATCAAGGTGTAGCCCGGCTGGTAGTAGTGTTGCCGGCGTGCATCGATCAGGGTGATCTTGGCGCCGTCCAGCGCTCGGGCCAGACGCGACGCAGCGGTCAGCCCGGCCGCACCCGCCCCGGCGATGACGATGTGCGCCGGGCTGCGCAGCGGCTGCCGGGCCTGCGCGGCGTTTGGATGCCAGGCCGCGGCCGCGACCGAGGCGGCGCCCAGTGCCAGAAACTGCCGGCGACTCAGCGGGCTGCGCAAGGTGGCGTCGATCTGGGTGGATCGTCGGTGGATGGATAGTCGGCGGTCGTCTTTCATAGGTAGGCCCCCTGGGTCAATGAAGAGGACAATCAATGCGGATACATGCAGGCTGCAGTGGGCTGCGGTTCCTGCAGGAGCCGCTCATGCCAGGCTTTCAGGCGCCAGCGCCTGGATGGCCTGATAATGCGTCAAGAACACCCGGCCGCTCAGCTGCCGGAAGAATGCGGTGCCACAGAGGCGGTCCATGACCGGCCCCTTGACTTCCGAAAGATGCAGTTTGATGCCAGCCCCCGCCAGCCTGGCTTCGATGGCCTCGAGGCTTTCGAGTGCGCTGGCGTCGATATGGTTGACCGCCGAGCACAGCAGCACCACATGATGCAAGGCGGGCCGGGCTGCCACGGCCTGGTTGATGCAGTCTTCGAGGTAGCGGGCGTTGGCGAAATAGAGGCTCTCATCCACACGCAGCCCCAGTACGTGGGGGCTGGTTTGTACCGGATGGCGCTGCTCGTTGCGAAAGTGCTCGGTGCCGGGCACCTGGCCGATGACGGCGATGTGCGGGCGGCTGCTGCGGTACAGATACAGGGCGATGGACAGGCCGATGCCGGCGATCAGCCCGGTCTCGACGCCCGCGAGCAAGGTCAGCGCCAGGGTGGCTGCGACAACTGAAAAGTCGAAGCGCGAGTAGTGCCACGTGCGCTTCAATATGCCGAAGTCGACCAGCGACAGCACAGCCACGATGATGGTGGCCGCCAGGGTGGCTTGGGGAAGATAGTGCAGAAAAGGCGTGAGCAGCAGCGTGGCGACGGCGATCCCGCCTGCCGTGTATACGCCTGCGGCCGGCGTCTGTGCGCCGGCGTCGAAATTGACGATCGAACGCGAGAAGCCCCCCGTGACGGGCAGGCCGCTGCTCAGGGCCGCGGTGATGTTGCTGGCGCCCAGCGCGAGCAGTTCTTGGTTGGGTTCCACGCGCTGCCGGCGCATGGCTGCAAGTGTCTGGCCCACGGAGATGGACTCGACGAACCCGACCACACTCAGCAGCAGGGCCGGCACGGCCAGTTCAGCCCACAACGATGGGTTCCAGCCGGGCAGCGTCAGTGCTGGCAGGCCTTGTGGGATGTCACCGATCACATGAACCCCATGGCGGGTCAGATCCCCCAGCCATACGGCAACCGTGGTGACGACAATGGCGGTGACTGGGCCGGCCTTGGCCAGGCCGTCGGCCAGGCGGGGCCCGAGCCCCAGCCGCAGGAGCAGCGGCTTGAGCCGGCGGCGTGACCACCACAGGAACGCCAGTGCAAACAGCCCCAGGGCGAGCGTAATCAGGTTGGTGTGCGGCAGGCCGCGCCATAAAGAAGGAAGCAGGTCGGGCAGGGTGTCGCCGCTGGCCGCGATGCCCAATACGTGTTTTGCCTGGCTGAGCGCGATCAGCAGGCCGGAGGCCGAGATAAAGCCCGAAATGACGGGATGGCTCAGGAAATTGGCCAGGAACCCCAGCCTGAATACGCCCATGACCGCCAGCATGAGGCCAGACAGGAGCGTGAGCACCAGCGTGGCGTCCCAGAAAGCGCTGGGATCGGCGGCCACCACCTGTCCGACTGCGGCAGCGCTCATGAGGGATGTGATGGCTGCCGGCCCAACGGCCAGCGTACGGCTGCTGCCGAATACGGCGTAGGCGAGCAGCGGCAGCATGCTGGCGTACAGGCCCGCCTGTGGCGGCACGCCCGCCAACAAGGCATAGGCCAGGCTTTGCGGTATGAGCATCAATGTCACGATGCCGGCGGCGAGCAGGTCGCCCGTGAGCTGCTGGGTGTCGTAGGCACGACCCCAGCCCAGGACCGGAAACCAGTGCGAAAGGCCAGCGGGCTTGTTCAATGGATGGCAACCCGAATCACATGCGTTGTTTATATTTTATAATAATTTTAATTGATAGTCCAAACAGAAAGAACGTGTGTCGGCGATATGCACACATGAAGCAATGCATGAAGCAATGCACGAAGCAAGGCACCGAAGGGTGGCGGCAGGCCCGGGATTGCCATCCAGACGACGGGGCGGCTTCAGGCGCCTTCGGGTGATGATGGTGGCGGGGTATTCAGGGGGCGGGGCGCAGCAGGATCTGGGTGATTTCTGACGGCCGCCCCAGGCGCAGCGCCAGCCCGTTCCACAGGCCGGCGCCGTTGCTGACATACAGGGTCATGTCGCCCACGTGGTACAGGCCGGAAACGAACCCGGCGTTGGCCAGCTGCGTGAGCCAGTGGCCGCCCAGGATCTGGCCGCCATGCGTGTGTCCGGACAGCTGCACGGCCACGCCCGCTTCGGCGTGTTCCCGCGCTTTCTCGGGGCGGTGGTCGAGCAGGATGACCGGCACGCCTTTGGGAATGCCTTGCAGCGCGGCCTGCAGATCGGGGGCGGGTTGGCCGAACTGGATGGCCTGGCGGTCGGTCAGGCCCGCAATGGCCAGGGTGTCGTCGCCCCGCCGGATCAGTACGTGCTCGTTTTCAAGCATGTTCAGCCCCAGCGCCTTGTATGCCGCCATCCAATCGACGTAGTCGGAATAGTACTCGTGGTTGCCAGGGATGGACAGCACGCCATCGGGCGCGTGCAGTTCCTGCAAGGGGGCGACATCCCGCGCCCTTGCGGTGGTGGAGCCATCGGCCAGGTCTCCCGTGATGACGATCAGGTCCGGGTGCAGTGAATTGGCGCGGCGTACGACCGCTTCTTGCCAGTATTCAGGCAGCAGGCGGCTGGCGTGCGTGTCGGTCAGTTGCACGATGCGATAGCGGTCGAAGCTGGCAGGCAAGCCGGGGACCGTGATCGCCAGGGTTTCGATGTGCGGGATGCGGATGGCGTTCCACACGCCGATCGCCGACAGTACGACGGCCGCGAGCCCGATCAGCACGGTGAGCGGTGGGCTCGTCAGCAGCATCCGGCCGCCCCAGCGCCAGGGAAGGTACAGCAACAGGCCCAGCACGTCGCGCACCAGGGACAGCATGGCCAGCAGCAAAAGCACCCCGAATGCCCAGGCCAGTGCGATAAGGGCTTCTTGGGGCAGTTCGGGTGATGCAATCGAACCAAAGAACGCGCGCACCAGCCAGTGGTACTGGGCGATCAGCAGAAGCAGCAGTGCCAGCCCGATCCGGGTGCCCGCCGCAAGGGGCAAAGGCCATACGAAGCGCCACAGAACGAACAGCCAGATGGTTCCGGTGATGAGCGGCAGAAAGAATCCCATGATTTGAGTTGGACAGATCCAGCAAGAAATTGATTGCGGTTGGCGGCCTGTTCTGGCGCGCCGGCGCAAGTGAACCGGTACGGTGCCGCACGGGCTGCTGACCTGTATCTTAACAAGCCGGCGCGTACGGCGCGGCGCATCGCGCCGCAGCCCGGAAGCGTGTGGGCGGATGAACCGCCTGAACGGAAGATGAACGAGGCCTTCAGAAAGGATTCAGTGGCGGGTCCGCATACTGCGTGCATGGCTGAATGTAGCCCTTTCCAAGGTAGGACAAGATCATGAAGACACGCCATTTCCTTATTCTTTTTCTCGGGTTGATTGGCCTGGCCTGGGCCTGGGATGCGCTCGTCGTGCATCCCATGGCCGGCGATGCGGCGTGGGTGGTCCGCAAGCAGCTGATTTATTTTACGGGCGTCGCGTCCATGGGGCTGATGTCCTTGGTGATGGTGCTGGCCACCCGGCCGGTCTGGCTGGAATCATGGCTCGGGGGGATGGACCGGATCTTCCAACTGCACAAGAGGGCAGGCATTCTGGCTATCAGCCTGGGGGTTGCCCACTGGCTCGTCAAGATCAGCAAGGGCGCCCTGATCAGCGTGTTGGGCGCCATCGTGGACAAGCCGGCCTCCCTGCCTTTGCTGGAGGCGTTTCAGTCCAGCAAGGGCTTGGCCAAAGACGTGGGCGAGTGGGTGATCTACGCCCTGATCCTCACCCTCGTGCTCACCCTGTGGAAGGTCGTGCCATACAAGGCCTGGCGCCTGGTGCACAAGGTCATGCCGGTGCTGTATCTGGCGCTGGTGTTTCATGCCGTGGTGCTTATGCCGGCCGTCTGGTGGACGCAGCCTCTGGGCCTGCTGATGGGGGGCCTTCTGGTTGCAGGCAGTCTGGCCGCCGTATCCGCCTTGCGTCAACGTATCGGTCATCGCCGGCGCCATGCGGGTGTCGTCGAATCGGTGACCCGGCAGGCTTCGGGGGTGACCGAGGTGCGCTGCGTCATGGCGGCCGACTGGCCCGGCCACGTGGCCGGTCAGTTTGCCTTCGTGCAGTTTGATCGCTCCGAGGGGTTTCACCCCTTCACGATCGCCGACGCCGATCGGGGCGCCGCACGGCGCCTGACCTTCCAGATCAAGGCGCTGGGCGACTATACGAGTCGCCTGGCGCAACAGCTGCATCCGGGGCAGCATGTGCTGGTCGAAGGACCTTATGGCCGCTTCGATCATACGCGGGGCGACCGGGAACAGATCTGGGTGGCTGGCGGCATCGGCATCACACCGTTTGTGGCCTGGCTGGAATCCCTGCAGGATACGCCAGACAAGGCGCCGCAGGCCCATCTGCACTATTGCATACGCGACGCGGCGCAGGATCCATTCGTTCCCAGGTTGCGCGCACTGTGTGCCCGGCTGCCGCAGATTCGGCTGCAGATCCATGAGGCCCGGGCGGGCCAGCGGCTTGATGCCGGTACGTTGCGGGCCGATTGGAAGGCGGGCGGGGGCGTCATGCCCGAGATCTGGTTCTGCGGGCCGGTCGGACTGGCGCGCCACCTTGAAGACGGATTGCGCGCACTGGGCCTGGACAGGGTGCGTTGGCACCGTGAGGCCTTCGACATGCGCTGATTCATGCAGCTGATATCGTATATAATGGCGAGCTTGGCCGGGTTGTCCGGCCATCGACGTCACCGGCGCAATGGCAGAGTGGTGATGCAGCGGACTGCAAATCCGTGTACGTCGGTTCGATTCCGGCTTGCGCCTCCAGATGGATCATGCAAACCTTCCAACCCGATTTGTTCTCAGGTCGATACGCTCTGGTGGCGGGCGGTACGCGCGGCATCGGCGCCGCAGTGGCCAATCACCTGGCTGCCCTGGGGGCCACGGTCGTGGCGGGGGGGCTCGACGACACCGACGGCTCGCTGGCCAGCGGCATACGGGTCGTGCACCTCGATGTGGCCGATGGCGCGTCGGTGCAAAAGGCATTTTCCTCTCTGGATCGCCTCGATATCCTGGTCAATTGTGCCGGCATCATACGGCGCAGCGACGAACACCAACCCGAAGTCTTCGAGCGCGTACTGGCCATCAATCTTACCGGCAGCATGCGCACCTGCACGGCAGCGCGTGCGCTACTGAAGGAAACCGGCGGGTCCATCGTCAACACGGCATCGATGCTCAGTTTCTTTGGGGGCGGCCTGGTGCCGGGCTATGCCGCCAGCAAGGGCGGGGTGGCCCAACTCACCAAGTCTTTGGCCCTGGCCTATGCGGCCGACGGCATACGGGTCAATGCCATTGCCCCGGGCTGGATCGCAACCGCGCTGACCCAAAACCTCCAGGACGACGACGCGCGCTCGCAGGCGATTCTCGCCCGCACGCCGCTGGGCCGCTGGGGCTCGCCCGCCGATCTCGGCGGGGCCGTGGCCTTTCTGTGTTCACCGGCTGCGTCTTTCATGACCGGCGTCATCCTGCCGGTCGATGGCGGCTATCTGATCGCCTGACTGCCCGGGCCCGGCGCGCTGCCAGCCAGGCCGGCAGCGGCGCGATGATCTAGCCCGCCTGGCGGGCATCCTCGAGAATCATCTCTGACGCCTTTTCGGCCACCATCATCACGGCGCCCTGGATATTGCCCGACACCATCGAGGGCATGACCGAGGCGTCTGCCACACGCAGGCCCGGCAGCCCGTGCATGCGCAGGCGCGGATCCACCACTGCCGTGGCGTCGGTGCCCATGCGGCAGGTCCCGATGGGATGATAGATGGTTTGCCCGACCTGCCGGACGTAGTCCAGCCATTGTTCACGCCCTTGCACGTCTTGCCCCGGGTTTTTTTCGTGGTCGACGTAGCGCGCCATGGCGGGCTGCGCCATGATGTTCCGGGCCACCTGCATGCCGCCGATGAGGCTGTCCTGGTCGGCCGTACTGGCCAGGTAGTTGGGATGGATGGCCGGTGGATCATCGGGGTTGGCGCTGCGGATGTGGATGCTGCCCCTGGATTCGGGCCGCATCTGTGAAATGGCCAGCGTCATGCCGGGCGGATGTTCGAGTTCGCGCGCCACCTGGTTGGCGTAGCTGGCATTCATGAAGAAATATTGCACGTCGGCGCTGGGCAGATCGGGGCGGCTTTTGACGAAACCGAACGCCAGGCCGGTACCCAGCGTGAGGATGCCCGTACGGCGGGCGAAGTATTGTGCAACGGCCAGTGCCAGGCGCCAGCCGTAGCGCTGCTGGTTGACCGACAGCGCCCCCTTGACCCGCCAGTCCATCCGGGCGCAGTAGTGGTCGATGTAGTTTTCACCCAGGCCCTGCAAGGCATGCCGCACGGCGATGCCGGCGTCTTGCAGGACGTCGGGGCGCCCGATGCCGGAGAGTTCGAGGATCTGCGGTGTCTGGATGGCCCCCGCGGCCATGATGACTTCGCCGGCGCGCGCCTGATGGGTTTGGTTGCCCCTGCGGTAGGTGACCCCGACACAGCGTCCGCCGTCGATGTCGGCCTTGAGCACATGGGCGTTGGCCAGCACGTGCAGGTTGGCGCGTGAGCGCGCCGGCTTGAGGTAGCCGTCGACGACGCTCCAGCGCCGCCCGCGGTGTTGAAGCACTTGATAATAGCCAAAACCATCCTGGATCGGCCCGTTGTAATCCGGGTTGAGCGCGTGCCCCGCCTCTTGGGCTGCGGCCAGCAGGGCATCGGACAGCACGTAGCGCTCGGTGACTTCGTGCACGTGCATGGGGCCATCATGGCCGCGGCTGCTGTCGCCTTTGGGATAGCACTCGAGCTTGCGAAACTGGGGCGCCACGTCGGCCCAGCCCCAGCCTTCGGCCCCGAGCGCTGCCCAGCGATCATAATCTGCCGCCTGGCCGCGCACGTAGATCATGCCGTTGATCAGGGTCGAGCCACCCAGCCCCTTGCCGCGCGGCACGGCGATTTTGCGCCCACGGGTCATGTCTTCGGGTTCGGTCTGGAACAGCCAGTTGTAGCGCGGATCCGTGATGAGTTTGCCAAAGCCTGCAGGGATCGGAATCCAGATGCTGCGTCCTTCGTCTCCGGCCTCGAGCAGCAGGACGGAATGCCGCCCCGAAGCCGTCAGCCGATTGGCCAGGATGCAACCGGCCGCGCCTGCACCGACGATGATGTAGTCGTAGTGGTCTTTCATCAGGCACCTGCGGCTTCGCCCAGCATGAAACGCGCCATTTGATCGATCTGCGCCTGCAGCATGTGGCGTCCGATGTGAATGCGGCAGCCCCGGTTGCGGGCCTGCTCGAGCCAGGGTGTGATTTCGGGTTTGGTGATGATCTCGATCGCCGTCATGGCGGGTTCGAGCAGGGTGGTGTCGAGCGGCAGCGTATCGCCGGGCTTCATGCCCTGCGAGGTGGCATTGACGACCATGTCGTGGCCGCGCGGGTCGGGCTGGCCGACCTCGATCCGGACCTCGGGGTGGGCCGCCTGCACACAGGCTTTGAGTGCGTCGGCCTTGCTGCGCGTGCGGTTGGCCACGGTGAGTGCGCCAGCCCCCGATTCTGCCAGCGCCAGCGCGATGGCAGTGGCGGCGCCGCCCGCACCCAACAGCAGGATGCGCTGCCCGCGGGGGTCGATGCCTTGGCTTTTCAGGCCAGCCACGAAGCCATGGCCGTCGAACATGTCGCCGACCAGCCGCCCGTCGGGCGTGCGCCGTACCGTATTGACCGAACCGATGGCGCGCGCAGCTGGGCCGATGTCGTCGCACAGGGCCGCCATGGCCGTCTTGTGGGGCATGGTGATGACCAGACCGTCCAGATTGTGCAGGGCTCGCAGCCCCTGCACGACGGCGTCGAGGTCGTCGAGGTGGACGTGCAAGGGCACGAACACCCCATCGACATCGTGCGCTTCGAACCACGCGTTGAGCATCTGGGGGGCCTGGACATGGCCAACCGGGTCGGCCAGTATGGCAAATAAGCGGGTAGTGCCTGTGATCATGGTGTACTCCAAACTGAAACGGACCGGTCGCATGGGGCCGACTGGCCACATCGTTATTCTGCCAGCATCTGCAACATCTCGCGCGCGTGGGCCCGGGTGGCCTGGGTCAGGCGCAGCCCCCCCAGCATGCGGGCGATTTCCTCGACGCGCTGGCGGGCCCCGAGTATCTGAAGCTGCGAAAGCGTCTGGCCGTCGCCGGAATGTTTGGTCACCAGCCAGTGCTGGCGTGCGCACGCAGCGACTTGCGGCAGGTGCGTCACGCACAGGACCTGGTGGCGTTCGCCCAGCTGATGCAGCAGGCGGCCCACGACTTCGGCCACCGCGCCGCCAATGCCGGCATCGACTTCATCGAAGATCAAGGTCGGGACCCGTGCGGCCTGGCTCGCGATGACCGATAGGGCCAGCGCGATGCGGGCCAGCTCGCCCCCCGACGCCACTTTGGCCAGCGGGCGCAAGGCGACGCCATCGTGCCCGGCCACCAGAAATTCGACCGAGTCCAGGCCGTGCGGCCCGGGTTTTGCCGCCTGCACTTGCACACTGAACCGGCCGCCCTCCATGGCCAGGCCCTGCATGGCCTGGGTGACCTGGTCCGACAACTGTACGGCTGTGTCACGCCGCGCCTGCCCGAGGGTGCGGGCCTGTTGGTGGTAGTGTGCTTCGGCTTGTTGGCAGGCGGTTTCCAGGGCTTCGATATCGTGCCCGGCCTGCGTCTGGTGCAGGCGTTCGAGCAGGGCCGCGTGGTGCTGCGCCAGTGCTTCCGGGTCCACGGAAAAGCGGCGGCCGGCCTCGAACAGCCGGCTCATGCGCGCTTCGACCTGGGCGAGCGCATCGGGGTCGGGCTCGATGCGGTCCGCATAGGCATTGAGGGCCGAAACCGCTTCTGTACACAGGATGCGCGCCGATTCGAGGGTCTGGGCGTGCGGTTCGAGCGATGGGTCGTGGCGCATCATGCCCTGCAACGCGTGCAGGGCGGTGTGCAGGGCCTGCAAGGCCGATCCGGATTCCCCATCGAGCGCTTCGACGGTCTGCCCGGCACCCATCAGCAGGGTCTGGGCATGCGCCAGGCGGGATTGCCGGGCGCAGAGCCCGGGCCATTCGCCTTCAGTGGGGGCAAGCTCATCGAGCCAGGCCACTTGCGCCCTGAGGGTGTCGAGCTCGGCTGCGCGCGCCTGGGCGTCTTGTTGCGCAGCCAGCAGCGCCATATGCGCGCTGCGCCATTGGTTCCAGGCTTGTGAGACGCCCGCTGCCAGCGCGGCATGGCCGCCGTGCGCATCGAGGAGGTCGCGTTGCCGGGCGGGCTGCAGGAGGCTCTGGTGGGCGTGCTGGCCGTGGATGTCCACCAACAGGGCGCCCAGTTCGCGCAGCTGGCCGAGTGGGGCCGGAATGCCGTTGATGTAGGCTTTGCTGCGGCCTTGGGCATCGATGACCCGGCGCACGATGAGTTCGGTGGCATCCATGGACTGGCGGGTGAGCCAATCGCATGCGGTGCCGGGCGGCTCGAACACCGCGGTGATGTCGGTGCGCGGGCAGCCTTCGCGTACCAGTGAGGCTTCGCCGCGCCCGCCCAACGCCAGAGAGAGGGCGTCGATCAGGATGGATTTGCCTGCCCCGGTTTCGCCGGAAAACACCGTGAAACCCGCTTCGAAGGAAAGTTCGGCCTGCTCCACGATGACGAAGTCCCGGATGTGGAGGGCGCGCAGCATCAGTCGGCCTCGTCCCAGGGGTGCACCATGCGGTTCCAGTTGAGCTTGCTGCGCAAGGTGGAAAAATAACTGTAGCCCTTGGGGTGCAGGAAACGCACCCGGTGTGGGCTGCGCCGCACGTCGATGCGATCGCCTTCCTGGCAATCGGACAGCGCCTGCATGTCGAAGTGCACGCTCGCGCCGGACTCTACCCGGCCGAGGGCCGTGATGGTGATGGTCAGCACGCTGTCTTCGGGCAGGGCGATCGGACGGTTCGAGAGGGTTTGCGGCGCGACGGGCACCAGCACCAGCGCACTGACCTGCGGGTGCAGGATGGGCCCGCCCGCCGACAGTGCATACGCCGTGGACCCAGTGGGGGTGGCGATGATCAGGCCGTCGGCCCGCTGGCTGTGCATGAATTTGCCGTTGCATTCGACCCGCAGTTCGATCATGCCGCCGCGCCCGGCCCGGTTGATGATCACGTCGTTCAGGGCCAGGCCGGAAAACATGGGCTGGTTGCCGCGCATGACGCGGCCTTCGAGCAGCAGGCGTTCGTCTTGTACGTAGGCGCCGTTGAGAATGGCCGTGATGGCCTGGTCGGCGTTGCCCAGCGGGATGTCGGTGATGAAGCCCAGGCGCCCGTGGTTGATGCCGATGAGCGGCACGCCGGTGGTGGCCAGTTCGCGGGCCGCCGCGAGCATGGTGCCGTCGCCCCCCATGATGATGGCCAGGTTCGCCTGGGCCCCGATTTCAGCGAAGGAGGCCCGCGTGAATTCATCCACCCCTGTATTGCGCCCGGTTTCGGCTTCGATCAGGACCGAGCAGCCAGCGCCCTGCAGTACCCGACCCAGGCGGCGCAAGGGCGTATCCAGCCCGCTGTCCTGATAACGGCCCACCAGGGCCACTGTCTTGAAGTCCATGGGCAGCACACCCCGATTTGATGAAATAATGCAAGTATCCGATTATAGGAGGACAGGGCACTATTGCCGAAGCTTCCGTGTCAGGAAAATCTCTCATGCAGGGTCAGAATACCAAAATGGATGAACGGGCCAGGTCTTTGCTCAAGGCACTGGTCGAGCGCTACATCGCCGAGGGCCAGCCTGTCGGCTCCCGGACGCTGTCCAAGGTCTTCGATCTCTCGCCGGCCACCATACGCAATGTCATGGCAGACCTCGAAGATCTGGGCCTCATCCACAGTCCACATACCTCGGCGGGCCGCGTGCCCACGCCACGGGGTTATCGCATCTTCGTCGACAGCCTGATCGCGGCCCAGCCCTACGAGCCGGTGCTGGATCTGCACATCGTCGACCACCTGCCGGCGGCCGAGCCGGGTCGTGCCGTCAATGCGGCCGCCACGCTGTTGTCCAATCTGTCGCGTTTTGCCGGGGTGGTGCTGGCACCCAAGCGCACCCAAGTGTTTCGCCACATCGAGTTCATCCGGCTGTCCGATCGTCGCGTCCTGCTGATCATCGTCACGCCGCAGGGCGACGTCCAGAACCGCATCCTGTTCGTCCCGCGCGAGTACTCCGAGGCCGAGCTCCTCGAGGCCTCCAATTTCTTCAACCATCATTTTTCCGGCAAGTCCTTCCACGAGGTGCGCCAGTCGTTGGCCCGCGAACTGGCCACCCTGCGCAGCGACATCTCGCGCCTGATGCAGCAGGCGGTCGAGGCCGGGTTCGACAACCCCGACACGATCGACGACGCCGTGGTGATCTCGGGCGAAGGCAAGCTGCTCGATGTCACCGAAATGACGGCCGACATGGATCGCCTGCGGCGCCTGTTCGAACTGTTCGAACAGAAAACCGACCTGCTGCACTTGCTGGATGTCTCCAGCCGGGCCCAGGGCGTGCAGATCTACATCGGCGGAGACTCGCATCTGGTGCCACTCGAAGACGTGTCCATCATCACCGCGCCGTATGGGGTCGACGGCGAAGTCATCGGTACGTTGGGGGTCATCGGGCCCAGCCGCATGGCCTACGACAGGGTGATTCCAATCGTCGACATCACGGCGCGCATGCTGTCCAACGCACTGGGCCAGGCCCATGCCTGAGGCGCCCGCCCCCAAGGGCGGTGCGGTCGGCATATTGCTCATCAATCTGGGTACGCCGGATGCGCCCACGCCCGCGGCGATACGGCGCTATCTGCGCGAGTTCCTGTCCGATCCCCGGGTAGTCGAACTGCCGGCCGCGCTCTGGCAGCCGATTCTGCGGCTCTTCGTGCTCACCCGCCGGCCCGCCGCCATCGCCCCCAAATATGCGCAAGTCTGGCTCGAGCGCGGCTCGCCCCTGCTGGTCTACGGCCAAGATCTGGCCGCCGGGGTACAGCACACCCTGCAGGCCCGTGGCCTGCCGGTGCAGGTCGCCCTGGCCATGCGCTATGGCAACCCAGGGCTGGATCCGGCGCTCGAAGCCTTGCGGGCCGCCAGCTGCCGGCGCATCCTGGTGGCGCCGCTGTATCCGCAGTATGCCGCCAGCACGACGGCGACCGCGGTGGATGCCGTCAATGACCGGCTGGCCCGCTGGCGGCATCAACCGACGCTGCGCTACCTGGACCGCTTCCATGACGCGCCTGCCTACCTCGATGCCCTGCAGGCGGCCGTGCTCGGCCATTGGGCCCGGGCCGGCAAGGCGGATCGCCTGCTGCTCAGCTTCCATGGCCTGCCCAGTCGGCCGTGGATCGGGGCGATCCTTACCAAGACGATTGCCACCGGACCGCGCAGGCGCTGCGCGGGCGCCTCGGAGCCGATGGCGAGCGGGTGCACGTCGCCTTCCAGAGCCGCTTCGGGGCGGCCCCATGGTTGCAGCCGTATACCCAACCCACGCTCGAATCCTGGGCGCGCGAAGGGGTGCGCAGCGTGGATGTCTTGTGTCCGGGCTTCGTCGCGGATTGTCTTGAAACCCTCGAAGAAATCAACCTGGGGTGTCGCGAGGCCTTTTTGCAGGCCGGTGGGCAGGACTTCCGCTATATCCCCTGCCTGAATGCCGAGGTTGGCTGGGTGCAGGGCTTTGCCGATCTGCTGGCCGCGAATCTGTCCGGCTGGGTCTGATGGGCGGGCCGGCAAAAATTTTCGCAAGATGGTCTTGAATTCAAACGGGTGCGCCCTCAGCTAGTTCACGTCCCCGTATTCATCGTTTTTGGAGATTCAACATGTCGGCACCCCAGGAAGACCAGGCCCCGCATCCGGGGCCTCATGACCAGGGCGAAGACCTGGCCCAGCCCGCTGCCCGGGCCGCTTCCGAAGACCCCGCCCAGTGGGCCGGCGAGGCCGGTGGCGAGGACCTGGCCACCCTGCTGGCCGAAGCCCAGGAAAAGATCGGCGATTATCACGATCAGCTCCTGCGGGCGCACGCCGAGGTTGAAAACGTGCGCCGCCGGGCCCAGGAAGACGTCGCCAAGGCGCGCAAATTCGGTACCGAGGCCTTCGCAGAAAGCCTGATCCCGGTCCGCGACAGCCTGGAAGCGGCCCTGGCCCAGGAAAACCAGACGGCCGAGCACTGGCGGGCAGGGGTCGAATCCACCCTGCGTCAGCTCAATACGGCGTTCGAGCGCAACCAGATGCATGAAATCGCCCCGCAGCCGGGCGATGTCTTCGATCCGCACCGCCATCAGGCCATTTCCAGCGTGCCATCCGAATACCCCCAGGGTGCGGTGGCGCAGACCCTGCAGAAAGGCTACCTGATTGCCGACCGGGTATTGCGTCCGGCGCTGGTCATGGTCTCTGGCGGGCCGGCGGCATAGGTCTCGGCCGGGGGCTTGAAAAGCACCGGCCTGGCCCAATATTCAATGCATTGGCGGTCGCATGCCGCCCTCCTGTCACCAACCTGGAAACAATCATGAGCAAGATTATCGGGATCGACCTGGGTACCACCAACAGCTGCGTTGCCGTGCTGGATGGCACCAAGGTCAAGATCATTGAAAATGCCGAGGGCACCCGCACCACGCCGTCCATCGTGGCCTACATGCAGGATGGCGAGATTCTGGTGGGCGCGCCGGCCAAACGCCAGGCAGTCACCAACCCCAAGAACACCATTTTTGCCGTCAAGCGCCTGATCGGCCGCAAGTTCGATGAAAAAGCCGTGCAAAAAGACATCGATCTGATGCCCTATAAGATCATCAAGGCCGACAACGGCGACGCCTGGGTCGAGGCGCAAGACAAAAAGCTCGCGCCGCCCCAAGTGTCGGCCGACATCCTGCGCAAGATGAAAAAGACCGCCGAAGACTACCTGGGCGAAGAGGTCACCGAGGCCGTCATCACCGTGCCCGCATATTTCAACGACAGCCAGCGCCAGGCCACCAAGGATGCCGGGCGCATTGCCGGGCTCGAAGTCAAGCGCATCATCAACGAGCCCACGGCGGCCGCTCTGGCGTTCGGGCTGGACAAGTCCGAACGCGGGGATCGCAAGATCGTGGTCTATGACCTGGGCGGCGGTACCTTCGACGTCTCCATCATCGAAATCGCCGACGTCGATGGCGAAAAGCAGTTCGAGGTGCTGTCCACCAACGGCGATACCTTCCTGGGGGGCGAAGACTTCGATCAGCGCATCATCGGCTACGTGATCGATGAATTCAAGAAGGAATCGGGCGTCGATCTGTCCAAGGACGTACTGGCCCTGCAGCGGCTCAAGGAAGCCGCGGAAAAGGCCAAGATCGAGCTTTCCTCGACCCAGCAGACCGAAATCAACCTGCCGTACATCACGGCCGATGCCTCCGGGCCCAAGCACCTGAATCTGAAGATCACCCGCTCCAAGCTCGAGGCGCTGGTCGAAGAACTGATCGAACGCACCATGGAGCCGTGTCGCACCGCCATCAAGGATGCCGGCATCAAGGCCTCCGATATCGACGACGTGATCCTGGTGGGCGGCATGACGCGCATGCCCAAGGTCCAGGAGAAGGTGCAGGAATTCTTCGGCCGCGATCCGCGCAAGGACGTCAACCCCGACGAAGCCGTGGCGGCGGGCGCGGCCATCCAGGGTTCGGTGCTGTCGGGCGACCGCAAAGACGTCCTGCTGCTGGACGTCACGCCGCTGTCCCTGGGCATCGAGACCCTGGGTGGCGTGATGACCAAGATGATTAAAAAGAACACGACGATCCCGACGCGTTTCTCGCAGGTGTTCTCCACGGCCGACGACAATCAGCCGGCGGTGACCATCAAGGTCTATCAGGGCGAACGCGAAGTCGCGGCCGGCAACAAGGCGCTGGGCGAATTCAACCTCGAGGGCATTCCACCCGCAGCGCGCGGTCTGCCGCAGATCGAAGTCACTTTCGACATCGATGCCAACGGCATCCTGCACGTGTCGGCCAAAGACAAGGGCACCGGCAAGGAAAACAAGATCACGATCAAGGCCAGCTCGGGGCTGACCGAAGACGAGATCGAACGCATGGTGAAAGACGCCGAGCTCAATGCCGAAGAAGACCACCGCATTGCCGAACTTGCCCAGGCCCGCAACCAGGCGGATGGCCTGGTGCATGCCACGCGCAAGTCGCTGGCCGAGCATGGCGACAAGCTCGAGGCCTCTGAAAAAGAAGCCATCGAGGCGGCCATCAAGACGCTCGAAGATGCGGTCAAGGGTGACGACAAGGCGGCCATCGATGCGGGAACCGAAGCGTTGGCCACGGCCTCGCAGAAGCTGGGCGAGAAAATGTACGCCGACATGCAGGCCGGGCAGGCCGCCGCAGAGGCCGAAGAGGCCAGGCCGGGCGCCGATGACGTGGTGGATGCGGACTTCAAGGAAGTCAAGCGCGACTGATCACTCGAGCGCCGCGGTATTTCCGTGTTGACCCGGTGGCCGCCTCAGGGCGGCCCCGGGCATTGTTTCTGACACCGGTACCCGGTGCTGCAGGCAGGACTCATGGCAAAACGAGACTATTACGAAGTATTGGGGGTGGCCAAGAACGCCTCGGATGACGAAATCCGCAAGGCATATCGCAAGTTGGCCATGAAATACCACCCGGACCGCAATCCGGACAGCAAAGAGGCCGAAGACAAGTTCAAAGAAGTCAAGGAAGCCTACGAGATTCTGTCCGAGCCCGAAAAGCGCGGCGCCTATGATCGCTTTGGCCACGCGGGGGTCGACCCCAATGCGGCCGGTGGCATGGGTGGGGCCGGCGGCTTCGCGGATGCCTTCGGCGACATATTCGGCGAAATATTCGGCGGCGGGGGCGGGCGGCGCGGTGGGCCGCAGGTATACCGCGGTTCAGACCTTCAGTACAACCTGGAGATCACGCTCGAGCAGGCGGCCAACGGCTTCGATACCGAAATCCGCATCCCCAGCTGGGATCCCTGCGAGACGTGCGATGGCTCGGGCGCCAAGCCGGGTACGGCGCCGCGCACCTGTCACACCTGTGGCGGCAATGGCGCCGTGCGCATGCAGCAAGGGTTTTTCAGCGTCCAGCAAACGTGCCCGACCTGCCACGGCAGCGGCAAGGAAATCACAGACCCATGCCCCGCGTGCGACGGCGTAGGCCGCATCCGGCGACACAAGACGCTGCAGGTGGGCATCCCGGCAGGGATCGACGATGGCATGCGCATCCGCTCATCGGGCAATGGCGAACCAGGCCTCAACGGCGGGCCGCCGGGCGACCTGTATGTGCAGATCCACCTCAAGAAGCACGGCATCTTCCAGCGCGATGGCGAAGACCTGCACTGCGAACTCACCATCCCCTTCACCAAGGCCGCACTGGGCGGCGATCTCGAAGTGCCCACGCTCAATGGCCGGGGCGAGATCACCATCCCCGAAGGCACCCAAACCGGCAAGACCTTCCGTCTGCGCGGCAAGGGCATCAAGGGGCTGCGTTCCAGCTATCCGGGCGACCTCTATTGCCATGTGGTGGTCGAGACCCCGGTGCGCCTGAACGACGAGCAAAAAGAATTGCTGCGCCAGTTCGAGGCCTCGCTCAGCAATGGCGGCGATCGCCACTCGCCCAAGAGCGAGTCCTGGACCGACAAGGTCAAGAGCTTCTTTTCTTGAACTGGCGACTCAACTCATTGGGCGGGCTTTGTTTTAAGCGCGCGGCCTCTACGGAAGTCGCGAGTTCTGCATGCGCACCTGGTCATTCGACCCCCTCGCCGGCCAGCGCCTGGCTGAACGCGGCGGGGTCCAATGTATCGCGCAGCGCCGCGTTGACCTCATCGGCCGTCAGCGCCTGCAGGCGGTCGATGAAGTCCTGCTGCCAGGCAAAGCTGCGGCCCGTCGCCAGGTAACGCTGCCATTGCACGGCCAGCCAGGCATCGCTCGAACGGCCCAGCACCAGGAACTGGCTCAATGAGCGCGCGCCGCGCGCCACTTCTTCAGGGCTGAAGCCCGTCTCCAACGTGTCTTCCAGCGTATGCCGGATTGCGGCCAGCAATGCGTCGGCATTGCTGGCGGCCGCGCTGGCATAGAGCGTCCAGGATCCGCTGGGTTCGTAGGCGGATGCCCGCAGCGCGCTGCCCACGCCATACGACAGGCCCTGCTGCACGCGGATGGCCTGCCACAGGCGTGAATCTTCCGACCCCCCCAGCAGGTAATTGGCCAGCACCAGTGCCGGCCAGCGCGGGTCGGTGTCCTGCAGCGGCAGGGGCAGGGTCGCCAGGTATTCGGCATTGACCTTGCCGGGCGTCTCGATGCGGAAGGTGTCCGGCGCCACGGCGTGCCAGGGGTCGGGAATGCGCTCGTAAGCGGGCGCTTGCTGCCACCCGGCCAATTGCTGCTGTAGAGTTTCGGTGAGTTCGGCGGGATCGAAGTCTCCAACGACGCTCACCAGGATATTGCCCGCGCCGATGAAGCGACGATGGAACTGCTGCAGGTCGGCGCGCGAAACGTCATGCGCCCAGGCCAGCCATTCGGCGGCGGTCGGCGTGTAGCGGATGTCGTCGACCGGCCAGCGTTGATCGTGGCGCAGCAGCGCGTTGCGGACTTGCCAACCCGGGCTGGCCACCTGGTCTTCAATACGGCTGATCAGGCTGCGGCGGATCTGGCCCAGCTCCTGCTCGGGGAAATCCGGATGCTTGAGCAATTCGAAGCCCAATGCCAGTAGTTCGGCCAAGTGCTCACGCGGGGCTTCGGCCGACAGGCCGAGCTGGTTGCCGCTCAGGTCGAAATCCAGGCTGGCGTCCAGCTCATTGAGGCGATCTTCGATTTGCTGCCGGCTCAAGGTGGGTGTGCCGCGCAGCAGCATGGCGCTGGTCATCTGGGGGATCAGTTTCAGGCCGCGCAATTCATCGGCACTGGCAAAGCGCAGGGTCAGTGCAAATTGCACGCGTGAGGCGGCGGTCGGCTTGGGCAGCAAGGCCAGCTGCACCCGGCCATTGGGCAGTTCCAGGGTGCTGAGCTGGGTGGCGGCATCCAGCGCGCCGGCGCTGGTGTCGAAGGCGGCAACGCGGGGCCGGCCGGTGCCGGTCTGCAGCTGCTCGAGCCAGTTCGTCCATGGGGCTGCGCCATTGGCTGCACTCGGATCTGGCGCATAATGGGGATCGGCCACCGGCAGGTACAGGCCGCTGGTGCGGTTGCTGGCGACCAGCCAGTGATGCAATTCGGCCTGGATGTGCTCGAGCGTCAACGCCTCGAGTTGCAGTGGCTCGACAAAAAAGAGCCGCCAGTCGCCGCGCCCCACTGCGTCGGACAGGGCGGCGGCCAGGGCGGAGGACTGATTCCAGACCTGCTTCCAGTGATTCAGGCTGGCGGTGCGCACGCGCGTCAGGCTGGCTTCGTCCAGGCGTTCGATGGCGCCGCGTTCGATCGTGTCATACAGCGTGGCCAGCACGGCTTGGGCATCGGCGCCGGGGTCCATCCGGGCGCCGAACAAGGCGTGCCCAGGTTGGTTGAGGCCGCGGGCAAAGCCGAAAACAGTGTTCGCCAGGCCGCTGTCCACCAGCGACTGGTACAGGGGGCCCGCCGGGCTGTCGGCCAGCATGGCCACGCCCACCGCCAGGGGCGTGTAGCGTTCGTCATTCGAGGCCGGCAGATGATACATGGCCAGGGCAATGGGGCTGCCGCCCGTACGCTCCACGACGACCGAACGGGCGCCCTGCTGGACCGGCTCCACCGTGTACTCTGCCGGCAGTATGCGCGATGGCCTGGGAATGGCGTCGAACGCGTCGGCGATCCACTGCAGGGTTTCATGGGGGTCGAACTGCCCCGTGACGATCAGCGTGGCGTTGTCGGGCTGGTAGTAGCGCTCGTAGAACGCCCGCAAAGAGCCTACATCCACGTTTTCCACATCCGAGCGCGCGCCGATCACGCTGCGTCCATAAGGGTGCCAGACGTAGGCGGCTGACGTGGTCTGCTGCAGCAGGACCCCGAAGGGGCTGTTTTCGCCGCGCTCCATTTCGTTGCGCACCACGGTCATCTCTGCGTCCAGGTCCTCCTGGAGAATGCGCGCATGCTGCATGGCATCGGCCTGCCAGTTGAGGTACCAGTGCAGATTCTCGGGATCGGCACTGAAGGTGGCATAGTAATTGGTCAGATCGACCGAGGTGGATCCATTGGCGGCCAGCCCACGGCGCGAGAATTCCGCCAGGGCATCCGGAAACTGCGGGCTGCCGCGAAACATCAAATGTTCGAGCAAGTGGGCCATGCCGGTCTCGCCCGGGCCTTCATGGCGCGAGCCGACCCGGTAGCTCATGTTGACCGTGGTGCGGGCGCGCGCATCGTCGGGCGCGAGCAGAATCTGCAGGCCGTTGGCCAGCCGATATTCGGCCACCCCCTGAATCAGGGTGACGGCTTCGATGCCCGGCGGCAGGTCGTGCAGGGGGGGTGCGAGCTCGGCGTCGGTGGCCAGTGCGCTGCGGGCCAGGGCCAGCGCCAGGATGAGGGCGCAGACATGGATCAGGCGGCGTGCGCCGTCATGGAGAATCGAATGCCAGTGGGTCATGGTTATTTCGACAGGTGGTGCATGGCCTGTTCCAGGCCCTCCAGTGTCATGGGATACATGCGCTCATGCAGAAGTTCCCGCACGATGGCGATGGATTGGCGATAGGGCCAGGATGCCGAGGGTTCGGGGTTCAACCAGACCGAGTGCGGCCAGTGGCTGACCATGCGCTGCAGCCAGGCCGCGCCGGTTTCCTTGTTGTGGTGCTCGATGGCGCCGCCCGGATAGAGCAGTTCGTAGGGGCTCATGGTCGCGTCGCCCACCAGGATCAGACGCCAGTCTTCGCCAAAGCCGCGCAGCAGGTCCCAGGTGTCGATGCGCTCGTCGTGCCTGCGCCGATTGTGGCGCCAGACCGATTCGTACGGGCAGTTATGGAAATAAAACACTTCCAGGTTCTTGAATTCGCTGCGCGCAGCCGAAAACAGCTTTTCGATGAGCGCTACGTGGTCGTCCATGCTGCCGCCCACGTCGAGCAGCATCAGCACCTTGATGGTGTTGTGGCGTTCGGGCTGCCAGCGCAGGTCCAGCAGCCCGGCCTGTTCGGCCGTGCCGCGGATGGTGCCGGGCAGGTCGAGCTCTTCTATGGCCCCCTCGCGGGCAAAACGGCGCAGGCGCCGCAGCGCCATCTTGAAGTTGCGCGTGCCCAGGGACTGCTGATCGTCGTAGTCGCGGTAGTGGCGCTGCTCCCAGACTTTGACGGCGGTGCGGTTGCCGGCCGAGGGCCCGCCGATGCGGATGCCTTCGGGATGATAGCCGCCGTGCCCGAAGGGCGAGGAGCCGCCGGTACCGATCCATTTGCTGCCGCCGGCATGCCGCCCCTTTTGCTCATTGAGACGCTCGCGGAACATCTCCATCAGGCGATCCCAGCCATGTTTCTCGAGCGCCGCCTTCTCGGCGTCGCTCAGGTGCTTGCGCATGGTCTGGATGAGCCAGTCCAGCGGGATGTCCTTCTGGCTGATCTCGGCCTGCCGGCGGCCTATCCAGGTTGCAAAGACCCGGTCGAAGCGGTCGTAGCGGGTTTCATCCTTGACCAGCGCCAGCCGTGCCAAGTGGTAGAAGCCTTCGGTGTCGACGGGCGCGGCCGGGCTCGCGAGCAGTTCGAGCAGGCTGAGATATTCGCGAATCGAGACCGGCACGCCGGCGCTGCGCAACTGCTGGAAGAATTCGGCCAGCATGACGCGACCCTAGCGGCTGCCCCGCTGGGCCATCAGGGCCAGGCGCTGCAGCAATTTGAGATCTTGTTCGTTTTTCAGCAGGGCGCCGGCCAGCGGCGGAATGTCCTCACTGGCCGCCAGCGTTGCACGTGAGATGGACTCGGCCAGCAGCAGGCGCAGCCAGTCGAGGAATTCGGAGGTGGACGGCCGCTTCTTCAGGCCGGGCACTTCACGCAGCCTGAAGAAGGCGTCCAGGGCAGCGCCCAAGATGTCGCTGCGCAGGTCCGGGAAGTGCACGGCGACGATGGCGGCCAAGGTGTCGCGGTCGGGGAACTCGATGTAATGGAAGAAGCAGCGGCGCAGAAACGCGTCGGGCAGGTCTTTTTCGTTATTGGACGTGATGAGGATGAGCGGCCGGTGTCGTGCCTGGATGGTCTGGCGGGTCTCGTGCACGTGGAATTCCATGCGGTCGAGCTCGCGCAGGAGATCGTTGGGGAACTCGATGTCGGCCTTGTCGATTTCGTCGATCAGGACCACGCTGGGCTCGGGCGATTCAAACGCCTGCCAGAGCACCCCCTGGATGATGTAGTGGGCGATGTCGTGCACCCGCGCATCGCCCAGCTGCGAGTCGCGCAGGCGCGAGACGGCGTCATATTCGTACAGCCCATGCTGGGCCTTGGTGGTGGACTTGATGTGCCATTGGTACAGGGGTCGGCCCAGGGCACGCGCCACCTCTTCGGCCAGCAGGGTCTTGCCGGTGCCGGGCTCGCCCTTGACGAGCAGCGGGCGCTGCAGGATGAGCGCCGCATTGACCGCTTGCTTGAGCGGTTCGGTGGCCACGTAATGGTCGGTACCCGTGAAGCGGGCTGCAGAGGGGGTATGATTCTCGGACATGGGAAGAAACGCTGTGCGCCAGCATGGCGCGATGGTGAAAGGGCGGGGTGTCGCGCAGGCGATGTGCCTGAGGCACCCGATTCAATGCATGGGCCAATGAACGGTTGTACCATGGCGCGGCGCGGCGTGCCTGGAATCAGCGGTCATGCGTCGCATGGCGGCGAATCAGCTCGAGGTAGTGTGCGTTGTCGAATGGGGTGCCCATGCGCTGGGCTTCCCAGACGACCTCGCCCAGCGCCTCCATGATAATGTGCTCGGCATCATGCTCGCCCAGACGGGTGCGCAGCAAGGTCCAGGCCGCGCGAATCCCGGGTGGATGATCGATGGAGACCTGTTCGCGGATCGCCAGGTGCATGGACAGGTGCAGGAACGGATTGGTACGCCCCGCTTCCACGGGGTAATCGCGTGCCGCAGCCTCGGGATCCTGGAGGTCGGCATGGTACTCGGGATGCTGCTCGACCAGCTCGACGGCCATGGTCTCGAGCGGCGTCAGAACGCCGCCCGTGCAGCGCTTGCGCCAGGCCTCGGTGAAGAAGCTGCGTACCTGTTCTTTGGAGGGGTTGAACATGGAATGGGATGCCCAATTGGGTTAAACTCTTATATAAGACTGAAATGTACCCTTTTTTCAGAACCCCATCCCCAGCAACACTGGAGTATCTATGGCTTATCAGCACATCAAGGTCCCGGCAGGCGGGCAGAAAATCACGGTCAATGCCGATTTTTCGCTTCATGTTCCCAACGAACCCATCATCCCGTACATCGAAGGGGATGGTACCGGCCAGGATATCACCCCGGTGATGCTCAAGGTGGTGGATGCCGCAGTGGCCAAGGCGTATGACGGCCAGCGCAAGATCCACTGGATGGAAGTCTACGCGGGTGAAAAGTCCACCACGATCTACGGCCCGGATGTCTGGCTGCCCGACGAAACCATGGACGCCGTGCGCGACTACGTCGTATCCATCAAAGGCCCGCTGACCACGCCGGTGGGTGGTGGCATCCGGTCGCTGAACGTGGCCTTGCGCCAGCAGCTCGACCTCTACGTATGCCTGCGCCCGGTGCGGTATTTCAAGGGGGTGCCTTCGCCCGTGCGCGAACCGCAAAAGACCAACATGGTCATTTTCCGCGAAAATTCCGAGGACATCTACGCCGGCATCGAATTCGAAGCCGAGTCCGACAAGGCCCGCCAGTTGATCGAGTTCCTGCAGAACCAGCTGGGTGTCGACAAGATCCGCTTTCCGGCCACGTCCGGCATCGGCGTCAAGCCGGTCTCGCGCGAAGGTACCGAACGCCTGGTGCGCAAAGCGATCCAGTACGCCATCGACAACGATCGCGCCTCGGTCACGCTGGTGCACAAGGGCAACATCATGAAGTTCACCGAAGGCGCCTTCCGCGACTGGGGCTATGCACTGGCCCAGAACGAATTCGGCGCCCAGCCGATCGATGGCGGCCCCTGGTGCAAGTTCCAGAACCCCAAGACGGGGCGCGACATCATCGTCAAAGATTCCATCGCCGATGCCTTTCTGCAGCAGATCCTGCTGCGCCCGGCCGAATACGACGTCATCGCTACCCTGAACCTGAATGGCGACTACATCTCCGACGCCCTGGCGGCCCAGGTGGGTGGCATCGGCATCGCACCGGGTGCCAATATGTCAGACTCGGTCGCCATGTTCGAGGCCACGCACGGCACGGCGCCCAAGTACGCGGGTAAAGACTACGTCAACCCCGGTTCTGAAATCCTCTCGGCCGAAATGATGCTGCGCCACATGGGCTGGGTCGAAGCCGCCGATCTCATCATCAGCAGCATGGAAAAGTCCATTCTTTCCAAGAAGGTCACCTATGACTTCGCCCGTCTGCTCGAAGGCGCCACGCAGGTGTCCTGTTCGGGCTTTGGCCAGGTGATGATCGACAATATGTAATCGGTTTTCGACTGATTCACTAAGGTCTGGAAAAGCCCCGTTCTCATAGGAGAACGGGGCTTTTTACTGTCCGGTGGGGTAGGGCTGAATCCGGGGCCATCGGATGCGTTTGGGGCCATAATTTGGGGCCATATTTGCTATCATGGCCCCAAAATTTCAGGACCATGGCCCCATGTCTCGCTCTTTCGCTTATGCGCTGCGCCCCGTCGTCATCAATGCCGCCAAACCGAAGGACAAGCCCTATGCCTTGACGGATGGAGGTGGGCTGTATCTGGAGATACTGCCCACGGGTACGAAAGTCTGGCGCTACAAATTTCATTTTGAAGGTCGCCGGGACAAGATCACCATCGGGCGTTACCCAGCAGTTTCGTTAAAGGATGCCCGACAGGTCCATGCCGAACTGATGGACAAAGTGCTGAAGGGCGAGAACCCCAAGGCAGGTCGCCAAAGTCGGGCTGGGGGTCAATCTGCAACCCCTGAACAGCTGACGTTCGAGGCCTATGCCAGGCAGTGGGTTGAAGAAACGCTGTTCTACCGTTCTGCCGCCTATCGGGCGCAGCAACTGCGTTGGCTGGAAAGCCATGTATTTCCAGCAATCGGCGGCCGCCCGCTGGCTGCTGTAGCGCCCCGTGAGGTGCTGGATGTGTTGGAGCCCTTGCGTACCACAGCGGTCACAGCAGAAGGGGTGCGCTCGCTGATTCAACGCATCTACAACTACGCGATCCGCAATCTGGTGGCCGACTCAAACCCGGCACTGATGGTGCGCGGTGCGATCAGCGTGCCCAAGCGCACTCATCACAAACATTTGCTGGAGACAGAGGTCGGTCGGCTGTGGCGGCAGATTCCGCGCCAGGGTGCTCATTTTACGACCCTGGTGGCGGTGCAGATGCTGTTCTACACCATGGTCCGCAAAGGTGAGTTGATTCGCAGCCGTTGGATAGAATTTGATCTGACTGCTGGAATCTGGGACATCCCCGCCGAGCGCATGAAGATGCGCAAGCGCCACCGGGTTTATCTGCCCCGCCAGGCGGTGGTCTTGCTGCAGGCGCTGCAGCCCATGACGGGGCATCAGGATTACGTCTTTCCAACCATCTATGCCAGTAGTGGGCGTGTCGCCCCCATGGGCGAAGCCACCCTGAATCACTTTTTCAAGCGGATCGATTTTGGTGTCCAGGGGTTTGCTCCCCATGGCGTGCGTGGCACAGCGGCCACGCTGTTGCGGGAGCACGGCATTCGGTCCGAGGTGGTTGAACTGCTGTTATCTCATGCGCCCAGGGGGCAGGTAGAGGCTGCATACAACCACGCCGAGCTGGGTCAGGAACGTCGGGAAGCCCTGCAGTTTCTGGCAGATCACCTGGATCGACTGGCTCAGCAGTCCGATTGAGGTTTTGCCATTGCCTGGATATCGGATAGGCGCCACACGACGGTGCGACCGCCAATCCGCATGCCTGGCGGTGCGATACCCTGCTTGACCCATTCGTACCAGGTGGATCGGCTGATCGGCAGAATGCCGGGCTGGCCGGTCTTGGGGTCCCGGCAGATGTCGGGTACGCGCACCAGGGCGTTGGAAGCGAAGAATGGCCGGGTGTTTGTAGGAGCGTGTGGCGGTGTGTCCATGGATCGATCCTTCTGTCGTGCGTGGGTGGTTGCGAGTGGGAGAGCATGGCAACCAACGCTTTATGGAAGTGGGATGCAGTGCGAGATTGGCTGGCGTGATGTCAGGCGGGTTCCCTGCAGCGCTCGATGAGTGCATCCAGGCTGACTGCCGTAATGCGGCTGGACCGTTTGCCGATCTTGACCAGTTCCAGCTGGCCCTCGTTGACCAGCCGATAGATGGTGGAGCGAGATACGCCCAGCTTGCGTTCTGCCACGCAGATGCGATAGAGCAGGGTGGTGCTGGTGGGTGGTTGGGGAAATTGAGCCGTCAAGGTGCTTGTCATCGTCATGCGTCGATCCTTCTGATGCTGGTGAACGTGCCAGGCTGAGTGATGAGGTGAATTTGTGTGCTTTGGTCGATGCCCTGTGCCGGACATCGGCCAAAGCGGGCTCGTTGGAGCCCTGGGGGCCGTCCCGCCAAGATGCCACGATGGGGGCCGGGTGCTTTGATCATCCCCGGCAGGGCCAGACGCTGGCCCGCCTGTGGCGGCTCGTCTGGATGCTGGGGACTGCAGTCTTTCCTGCTGTCGTCAAAGGATTACGTCGCCATCCCTGATGGTGGGCATTCAGATGAATGCACCGGGCGCTTCCGCTGGGGAAGTCCCCACCGCACGCCGCCATCCATGCCCCACGCGAGGGGCTGGCTACGGTTGGTGGATTTCATCGGTTTTGCTTCAACCCCGATGCCTGGCAGGTTGCTGCGCAGTCGCGTGCCGCGTGATCGGGCAGGGCGCAGTATTCATCGATTGTGGCTTGTTAAAGAGCAGGTCTGCGGAAAGCAGATAATGTCATTGTCAGCAAGATGCTAAGTTATGTCAATAGGCATTCAGCTGATTGATTTTTTAAGTGATTCAAGGTTTTACTAGTGGGTGATTGAGATTAGCGGATACCTACGTGGCCTAGGGATACGGCACCAGGGCAAATTGTTTGTGCCTGTGACTATCCCGTACGCGTTGGAAGGGCATAAAATCGCCGATCCCTCTAGGGGGGGTCTGAAAAAAGTTTGGTTCAGGTCGGTTCAGCTTGTTTCATGCCGCTCGGCCCGCCATTTGACTGGCTGTTACAACTTGGCTGATTGAAGCTGAACTTTTGCGGCGCAAAACGGCACAAAACGGCAGGGCCTCGTCACATCCAAATAACAGATTTATCTTATAAAATCCATGTTGTTAACATGGTTATGGAAGCATATGCCCGATTTTCAACCTGTCCGAGAAGCCTGTACTGTGATGGGCGGGATGACCCCATTGGCCAAGAAGCTGGGGTTGCCTGTACAGGTCGTCAGCAGCTGGGCGGCGGGTACTCGCCCGGTGCCCATCATTCGCTGTGTGGAGATCGAGGAAATTACAGGGGGGGAGGTCACCCGGAAGCAGCTGCGTCCGGATGACTGGTGGCAGATCTGGCCGGAATTGCGGGGGGAGGATTGACGTTATACCAGCGCATCATACTGCTACTGATCAGGTAGCTCCGCGGTGCGAGACAGACCATCCTGATGACAACGCCTCAGCCTGCTGCAATACCGTTTGCACTGCAATGTCCTGGAGATCGGGCGGGTAGCCGTACTTGCGCAGGATACGCTTTACCAGAACGCGCATTCGGGCGCGGGCAGAGTCACGGCGTGCCCAGTCGACCGACACGTTTTCGCGCAGACTCATCAGCAGTTCGTGGGCGATCAGCTTGAGCTTGTCGTCGCCCATCATCTGCACAGCACTTTCGTTTTCAGCCAGGGCGTCGTAAAAGGCGATTTCCTCATCTGACAGCCCTGACTCCTCGCCACGCTGCCGTGCCGCACGGATGTCCTTGGCCAGTTCAATCAGTTCTTGCAGCACTTCGGCAGTGGTAATGGCATTGGCATGGTAGCGCGCCACCGCGTTTTCCAATCTCTCAGAGAAGGCCTTGGTTTGCACGACATTGGCCTTGCTGCGTGAACGGATGCCATCGCTCAACAGTTTGCGCAAGGCTTCCAGTGCAAGATTCTTCTTTTCCATCTGCTGCACTTCGGCGAGGAACTCGTCGGAAAGGATGGAGATGTCCGGGCTCTTGATGCCCGCAGCGGCCAGGATGTCTACAATCTCGGTCGAGACCACGGCACGGCTGACGATCTGCTGGATCGCCAGTTCACGCTCTTGCTGGGTCACTCCGGAGCCGGTGCTGCTCTTGAGCAGCGCCGCACGGATCGCCTGGAAGAAACCGACTTCCTCTCGGATATCGCGTGCCTCATCAGAGGCGGAAGCCAAGGCGAACGCCTTGGACAGCGCCAGCACTGCGTCCTGATAGCGTCGATGAGCGTTCTTCTTGCCGTCCTTGGTATTCTCTTTTGCCGCCAACCTTTGTTGCAGGTCGAGAATCCACTCGATGGCCCCCGCCATCATCGCTAGGCGCTCCTGCGGCGTTCCGTTCATCGCCGATGCATAGTCGAAGCCGTGGTACATGTCTCGCACGACCTCGTACTTCTCCATCATTACCGCGATGGCCTGCGCTTCGTCGACGCCTGTGTTTTCCTGATCGTTCTTCGAGTATTGCTGCAGCGCAGACTTCAAGTTTTGCGCAATGCCAATGTAGTCGACGATCAGCCCGGCCGGTTTGTCGCGGAACACACGGTTTACGCGGGCAATTGCTTGCATCAGTCCGTGGCCTTGCATCGGCTTGTCTACATACATCGTGTGCATGCATGGTGCGTCAAAACCGGTTAGCCACATATCTCGCACAATCACTAGCTTGAGCGGGTCTTTGGGATCGCGGGCCCGCTTGGCCAGCAGATCGCGTCGGGCCTTGTTGCCGATGTGCTGCTGCCACGCCGCAGGGTCGCTCGCTGTGCCGGTCATCACAATCTTGACCGTGCCCGCGCTGTTATCCGCACTGTGCCAATCCGGACGCAGCTTAACGATCTCATCGTAGAGCTTCACGCAGATGCGTCGGCTCATGCATACCACCATCGCCTTGCCGTCCAGCGCTGCCACGCGATCCTCGAAGTGGGTGACCATGTCCTTGGCTACCAACGCCAGGCGCTTGTCGCTGCCAACCAGAGCCTCGACCGTTGACCACTTCTTCTTTAAGCGTTCCTGATCGGCCTCGGAATCGTCTTCGGTCAGCTCGTCTACATCGGCGTCGATCTTCGGTTTTTCGTCCTCATTGAGTTCGATGCGTGCCAGCCGCGACTCGTAGTAAATCGGCACAGTTGCGCCATCCTCGACCGCGCGGCTGATATCGTAGACATCAATGTAGTTGCCGAATACCGCCGGGGTGTTGACATCGTCCGCTTCGATGGGCGTGCCGGTAAAGCCGATGAAGGACGCGTTGGGCAGTGCATCGCGCATGTATTTGGCGAAGCCGTAGGAGATTTCGCCGGTCCTTGCGTCCACCTTGGCCTTAAAGCCGTATTGGCTGCGGTGCGCCTCATCCGCGATGACGACCACGTTGCGGCGCGTGGTGAGCGGCTCCGCGATCTCACCGAACTTTTGCAAGGTCGTGAAAATCACGCCGCCTGATGCCCGGCTCAAGACCTTCTGAAGATCTTCGCGACTCTCGGCCTGCACCGGCGTCTGCCGGATCAGGTCGCGGCACATCGAGAAGGTCGAGAAGAGCTGATCGTCGAGGTCGTTGCGGTCAGTCAGCACCACCAGCGTTGGGTTGGCCATTGCTGGGTGTTTGACCAGTTGTCCGGCGTAGAACGCCATCAGCAGGCTTTTTCCGGAGCCCTGGGTGTGCCAGATCACGCCCGCGCGTTTATCGCCTTGTCGTTGAGTCTTCACACTCGGCAAGCCGTAGTCAGCGGGGTCTTCGGCCACACCTTGCAACGCCACCGAAGCACGAACAGTCGATGCCACCGCATGTCGCACTGCGTGGAACTGGTGGTAGCCCGCGATGATCTTGGCTAGCCCCGAACCGGTTTCTCCGAAGACCGTGAAGTGACAGAGCAGATCGAGCAGGCGGCGATGCTCGAACACACCTTCAATCAGTGTCGAGAGTTCCGGCGCACCTTTCGGGGCAACGTCCGTGCCGTCGGTGGTGCGCCACGGCATGAAGCGCTCAAGGTCTGCCGACAGTGACCCTACGCGAGCTGCAATGCCGTCTGAAGTGACCAGCAGCGCGTTGGTGTTGAACAGCGCCGGAATCTGCTTCTTGTAGGTCTGCAGTTGGTTGAATGCACCCAGCAGATGCGCGCCCGCGCTGCCCGGCGCTTTCAGCTCGATCACGCCCAGGGGCAAGCCGTTCACGAACACCACCACATCGGGCCGCCGGTTGTTCTGGCCGTTGATCACAACGAACTGGCTCACTGCCAACCAGTCGTTCTGCTCTGGGTGTTCGAAGTCGATGAGCGCCACCTTGCCCGCCGTCAGCGTGCCATCGTCCGCGTAATACTCGACGTCCACGCCTTCCGTCATTAGCTTGTGGAGGCGGCGGTTCTCTTCAAGCAGCGATGGCAGCTCGGATTGCATCACCCGCCGCACGGCATCCTGACGCGCCTCCAACGGAAGGCCAGGATTCAGACGCGCGACGGCGTCTTCAAACCGCTTCTTGAGCACAACCTCATCGTGACTTTCGCGCTCCGGTCGGTGTCCATCGGGGCCGATGTCCTCCTCGCGTTCGACGCTGTATCCCAGCCCTTCCAACTGTTCCAGTAATGCCAGCTCGACGGCGGCCTCCGACAGAAACGCCATTACGGTTCTCCTAGTTCTTCGATGGGCTGAACCGCCACCAGCTTCAATAGCCCGTCGTAATGCTCACGGTCGACAGCCATCATCATTTCGAGTGTGTCGCGCAACACGGGTTGGGTTTCTGCGAGCAAAGAAAGATCGTGCCCTGGATCAGCGATTGCGCCAGCATGTGAATAAGTGTTGAGCAGACGGAGGATTCGCGTCTTTTTCGCTTTGTCGAAATCCACGCGCTCAAGTCGTGGACCGAGGTCCCCGCTCATCTCGGGGAAACGAAACGCGAGGAATGCCTCGATCAGTCTGCGTGCGACATTGGGCAACCCGTAGTGGTGCTCCAGTTCGACAACGTCATTGCGGTGGGCCTCCTCGTAGACGCGCTTGAACAGGTACTGGTATTCCGATTCGTACTTTTCAAGCAGAGGGTCAAGGTGACCTAATTCGCTCGTGCGTGAACCGTCAGCGTGACGTCGGGTGCGAAGAAGAAAGAATCGACCGGATCGCCGATCGATCTGGCGACTATTCTGCTTTGGTAGGTGATGGAACCAGTTCTTCACCAGCCGGAAAAACGCGAAGCTGTGCGTAAAAATGAAAAGCTGCCCGGCCTCCTTGGTGCGATCCTTCATATAGCCGAAGGCCGAGAACAGAGCGTTGTCATCCAGGCTCGACACCGGATCGTCAATGACGACAATCCCGTTCTTCAAGTCGAATGTTCTGTCCTGCAACGACTTGAGGAAATAGAGGAATGCAATCGCTGTGCGCTCTCCATCGCTCAGGTGCGATACGTATTGACCGTTGCGGGTCAGCGCGTAGCCGGTGCCCTTCACGTCGAAGCGCAGTTCGTCGCGCCCAAGGTAGGCGCGTAGCTCTGCAGTCAGCTCGTCAGCGGGGCGACGATGTTCGAGGATCGTGCGTTCAAGCTCATTGATCTGTGCCTGAATTTCTGCTTGTTTGGCTTTTGTGTCATCCAGTTCGGTAGTCGCGGCCTTTACCGCATCGGAGAGCTGAACGAACTCGGTGTGCGCCTCCGCGACATACGAGCCTTCAAGCTTCTTGCACGCACCATCGACCGACGCAGTGAACTCTGCGGAAATGCTGTTGTGCTTCTCCACGATCTTATTGAATGCGGCGACTGATTCGGTAATCGAGGAGGGTCTCGCCGTAGTTGGTGCCTGCGTGGCGGTGGGTGCGAACGGCTGATCGCGCTTGGCCTCGACACGCGCGATGAGGGCATCTAGCGAGGCTTGGGTCTCTGACTGCGCCGCCAACGCCATTGCGCATGCGGGATGCGCTTCGGGTACGAGCGCTTCATAGAAGCGAGAAACATCCGGCAACGACAGTGTAGCCGCAGTCTGCTTGGCTGCCTTCAGCTTCGAGAGAAGAGCGGACAGGTCTCTCTGAAAGCCCGCGAAGGCATTGTTGAAGTGAGCTTCGAGCTCGGTGCGACGTGCAGCCTGAAGCGGTTGCATGCAGAAGCGGCAGGTGTCGGAGGCGTGCTCACCCGAGTGCAGCTGAAGCCCTTCTTGTACCCACGAGGCAAGCTTGGCATTGCTGGTCAGCTCATCGAGCGTCTGCGCAACGACGGAGCGACAGACCAGCGTATCTACCTCACTCGTCAATGCATCAAGGTCGATGGATGGCGCAACAGCTTTGTCGACAAGCGGCTTTGGCTGAGCGTTTTTCTGGCTGTGGAGCTGCGCTTTCTGGTCATCGGCCAAAGTTGCGGCCGCCGCCTGCTGTGCATCCAGTGCTTCAACGGCACGTCTGAAATTTCGCTTGTCGTAGTTGTTGTAGGTTTGGCTGTTCGCGGTGGTTAATAGCTCCTTGATGAGCTTTGCCTTGTCCTTGCAGAAGTCGTCCAAGTTTGACTCTGTACGCTTCTTCTCGGTCTGGGCAGCCTGCGACGCGATGTCGGTCGTGGAAAGTTCCTTTTTGAGCTGCTCGACCTGTGTCTGCTTCTCAATGCTGTCTTCGCCGAGAAAGTAAATCGGTGTAATGCCGCCCGTTTGCGACAGGGTGGCGCTAATGAAATCCCGGTTGAAGACGCGCACTTGGGGTAGTTGTACCGAATCGAAAGCAGAACCTGCGACCTTCGTTGTCCCGTTGATCTCCAGAGTCGCTTCACCTTCGAGGAGCGCGGTTTTCTTCTCGACGAGCGAAAGTAGCCATGACAGCGTTGTCTTCCCGCTGCCGTTCCATCCATAGATGACATTGAACTGTGCAAACGGGTGCAAATCTTTCGGCCAGGTAAAGTCCCGAAACACGCGGAGCCGTAGCTTGGCGATGCGAGTCAACTTCATGTCGACTCTCCTTGTTCTTCGACGGGCTCCGCAGTCGGAGCAGGTACGCCGCGCGCAGCGTTCAGCGCTTCGACGTAGGCATCCCGATCCAGTTGGTAAAGCAAACGGCTAACTTCGATGTTGAGCGGCAGTTCATCGCCGCCCGGCAGCAGGAAGCGCAAGGTTGGCGATTCTCCGTCCTCAACATCCACCGCCAGCCCCACGTGCGCGTCGATCAGCTCGTTGTCTTCTGCAAATCGCTCCCACGGCTCGCTGGAGCTGATCGGGTCGAGTTGCGTATCCAGATAGGCCTGATGCAGGAATGCCACGATGGCATCAGCCGCCAGAACTGCGCTGCGGCGGTGGTGCTCTGCCAACCGCTCCAGATACGGGTCTTTACCGTGGCTGGCTGGGCCCGCCTTGTTGCGCAGGTCGTTTAGCGCGTCGGCCAATTTGTGATGGCTGGACACCAGCTTCTTGAATCGGTCGTCACGGACATCGCCTAGCTTGAGTGCGCGAATTGCTGCGGTCAGCCAATCCGACAGCGAGGGCGTCTCCTGCGTTGGCTTGAGCGGGGCTTGCTGGGTGTGAAAGCTTTCCACCACCACGCGGCACACCACCTCGACGACGGTCTTGGCGCAGTCGATGCACGCATCGTTGTTCTGCTCCAGATTTCGCTCCATTGCCTCGAACGTCTGTTGCAGCATCGGCGCGCCGCGCCAATGGCCGCAGGCCTCGCGGATGCCGGGGCACCAGTCGATTGTCATGCGTTGCCTCCAGCCGTTCTCAGAACCATCTCAACTCCCGCACCCAGGCTGTAAAGGCATTGATCCCCGCGATGCACTTCTCCGCCGAATGGCCGAATATCCCGCTTCTGACGTAGGGTGATTTGTCTCCGAGGCTTTCGACTGAGGATTGCATTTCCGTGACGATGCGATCCAGGCTATCCTTCCGATAGCCATAGCATCCTGGCGGCACCCAATATGGCCATCCTTCAGCTCGTTTGGCGTGATAAGCAAAGCTCAGCGCCATTAGAACTTCCAGCCTGTCGAAGCAATACGAGAATCTGGACTCCGATGGGACGAGGCTTCGAAATCGCGGTTGCAGCAGCGCGTGGAGCCAGTCATTGAGCGGTGCATATCGGCGATCCATACCTTGGAGAAGCTTCGCGGCTTCATTGCCACGCTCGAAGAGACAAAATGCTGGTAGCAATTCGACAGCAGTTTGATCTTCCCGGTACTCCCGATGGACAGTGGTGCCGAACAGCTGCCCGAGGAACAGCAATCCCCGTTCGCCAGCCTCAACCGCGCCCAGCCCCAATGCATAAAGAAGCAAGGTAGCGGGATAACGCTGCGATTCAACCCAAAGGTTGAAGCCTGACTCCCCGCGCCGGTTGGCCAACCTTGTTAACGCCGTCTGCCACGTGGCGTAATGCCAATCCTCCACCCAATACCCGCCCACCGCGGCCATTGATACCAGCGTCTCGCATGCGGCCTCATAGGAGCGCACCCGCGCTGTAAACGTCGCCGTATCCGGAGACGGGACATCTTGCAGTGCGAATGCCGAGCCAGAAGTGGTGTCAAGCACTCGATCTACCTCACCGCTGACCAGATCTGCAAGACGAATGCGATACTTGGGTTCGGCAAGATAGCCCTTGAGGCTCGCAACCGCTGCGTCGGTCGACAGAGGGTGCGGCCGGGAGAACTGCTCCAGCGCCTCAACTAAACGCCCCAGCTCTGTAAAAAAGCTGTCCGCATCCGCAATCGTGAGCTTTTGTGCCTGTCTATGTTCAATCAGGCGTTTGGCAGCGTTGCCCGGCGCGCCACGCACAGCCCAGAAGTGGGAGAAGCGGCGGGACACCGCCCGTTCGACAGCAACGCGCAAAGCGGTGTCCCAGTCCGCCGACCAACCGCAATAGATCAGGCCGAAGTCGTCGAGAATCCGATCCAGTAAGCCGTCGAATTCCTTGGGGTAGGTCTCCAGTTCGGAGGGCGTGTTGCGGATGCGAGTGTCCAGGTAATCGCCATGCACTTTGAACACGCAACAGCGGGTATGGATCAAGGGCATCGCACCGTGCACCTGATCCGGCGAACTAAGTACGGTCGGCACCACACCAACATCTGCCAGAGCCGTCTCCATCAGACGGTCGAAATTGGTGGTGATGATGATGCGGATGTAGCCCTTGGCCGCAAGGCTGGCGATTGCCCGGTGCGCAGCAGTGGGGGCCTTCAGGCCATCTGCACGCTCTTCGTCGGTAGGCTCCAGATAGGCGCGCAGCAACTGCTGGCGCTCAGCCGGGGTCTTGGCCAGTGCATCTAGCAGATCGGAATAGTCGGGCTCCTTACTGTAACGCTCGCGATACCAGCGAGCAGGATCGGAGTCGCAGTTTTCGCCCGCTACCTCAGCCAGTTTACGCACGAAGTCGAGTGTGATCTCCCAGCCAGTGGGGATCTGAGCTGAACGCGAAACTCCTGAGCCGAGCAATACGGCGTAGACACCAGGATTCGCCTGGATGGAGAATGCAAGCGAATGCAGCGGATCGATCATGCCTTCTTCGCCTCTCCATGAATCCGCTCGGCATCCGGAACACGCAGCTCGCCGGAAATAAGTTTGGGCAGTAGTGTGTCGCGCAGTTGGGCGAGAGATTTCGACTCATGAATCTTTGCGATGATTTCTTCGCTCGCTGCCTGGATGTGGTGATTGAACGCAGCGGCGACACTCTCGTGGGGCAGAACAATTAGGTAACGTGCCATTTCTGTCCAGTTTGTACGCGGCATCTTTGTTCCAGTTGATCCTGCGTTTGTGTATTCCACAAATGCATCGCTTGAGACATGAGCAAGAACGAAGCCGAACCATATGGGCAGCTTGGGCGCAATAACGACTATGTCGGTTGAACATACCCCATTGACTGGTGCGACGCCAACCTTATGAAAATACGGGCGCAATTTTCCAAATAGGATTTCTCCCTGCTTGAACTCATGCTTGTTACTTTCCAAGCCATTCGCCACGCCCCATTCGGCAAGCGCAGTGCATCGCTTAGGCATATGTTCAAGTGCGATATAGGGTGTTCCGTCTTTGATTTCATTCGGCTGCACGCTACGGCGAGGATGAACCGCAACTTCTCCCAGTGAGCCCATACGCCATCCCTCCGGAATCTCCCCCAACTCCGAATCGACGAGGTGGTCGGGGAAGATGTCGTAGAGGTGCGCGGGCAGGCCGGGTAGCGATTGGCCGCGCTGCCAGCGGCCTTCCATTTTGGTGCGCACGGGTTCGAAATCTACGAACCACGCCTTGAACAAGGCACGGGCCATCGCCTCCAGCGTTTCGTTCTGCTTGCGGTTGAGCTCGATCTTGTCGTCCAGCGTACCGAGGATACGGGCTATGGCGCGTTGTTCTTGGATATCAGGTATTTTTACTTTGTGATTTTTGAGAATATCTGTCTTCAGATTTGTGAATACAGAGCCATTTCCCTGTTGCACAAGTGCGGGACGCTCATGCAATAGCAAGTAATACGCAAAGAGCTTGTCCAGCCCCTTAAAGTTACGCAACAACATCCATCCGTCGTGAATACAGGCTTCTATTCCCATGAACATCGGAATGCCTGGTGTTGCGCTGTTGGTGAGGATTAGATCGCCCGGAAAGACTGCAACGCTCTTCGCTTTGCCTTCCGTTCGAATAAATTCATTGGTTCTGCCAATGTATCGGGAACCAGCAGATGTGGCATCTGCAATTTTCACCCACGGGATTCCTTCATCGACTATCCAGTCATGAATAGGGCGCGGCGAGGCTCCTCTCGAAATACTGCAAAGTTCAGAGAACTTGACATTGCGCCACTCAGTCGCCATACCCAAGCTCTCTTAAATTTGCTTCGATCGCCGCATCCAGTTTGGCCGCTTCTGCGTGCTGCTTGCGCCACAACTCCGACAGCCGCGCCATCTTTTCCTCGAAGGGTTCGCCATCGTCTTCCTGCTCGGCTGCGCCCACGTAGCGCCCCGGCGTCAGCACATGGCCGTGTTTTCGGATGTCGTCCATTGATGCCGACTTGCAGAATCCCGCCACGTCCAAGTACTCGCCCGCGCCTTCTTCTCCTCGCCAGGCATGGTAGGTGTCGGCGATCTTCTGGACTTCTTCGTCGGAGAGTTCGCGTCGGGTGCGATCCACCAGCACGCCCAGCTTGCGGGCGTCAATGAACAGCACCTGTCCGCGCCGGTCACGCAGCCCCTTATCCGGATTTTTGTTGCGGGCTAGGAACCACAGGCAGGCGGGAATCTGCGTGGAGTAGAAGAGCTGCCCGGGCAGCGCCACCATGCAATCCACCGCGTCGGCTTCCAGCATCGCCTTGCGGATCTCGCCTTCGCCGGACTGGTTGGAGCTCATCGAGCCATTGGCCAGCACTACACCTGCCTTGCCGTTGGGCGCAAGGTGGTGGTAAATGTGCTGGAGCCACGCGTAGTTGGCGTTGCCTACGGGCGGCGCGCCGAACTTCCAGCGCACGTCCTCACGCAGGCGGTCGCCGCCCCAGTCGGAGATATTGAACGGCGGATTGGCGAGGATATAGTCGGCCTTGAGGTCGCGCAGTTCGTCCTTGTGAAAGCTGCCCTCGTTGTTCCAGCGGATATCAGAATCAATGCCGCGCACGGCCAGGTTCATTTTGGCCAGTCGCCATGTTGTGTAGTTCGACTCCTGTCCATAAATGGCGATGTCGCCAATGCGGCCACCGTGCTCATTGATGAACTTGCTGGACTGCACAAACATCCCGCCCGAGCCGCAGCAGGGGTCGTAGACGCGACCGGAATACGGTTCCAGCATTTCAACCAGCACGCGCACCACGGAGCGCGGGGTGTAGAACTCGCCGCCGCGCTTGCCTTCGGCCCCAGCGAACTGGCCGAGAAAATACTCGTACACGCGCCCGAGGATGTCGCGGGATTTGTCGCCGTCCTCGCCCAGTGCAATGCCCGAGATTAGGTCGATTAGCTCGCCCAGCATCACCTTGTTGAGTGCCGGGCGCGCGTAGTCCTTGGGCAGCACACCCTTGAGCGACTCATTGTCCTTCTCGATGGTGCGCATCGCATCGTCGATCAGCGTGCCGATAGTGGGCAGCTTGGCGTTGGCCTGCAAGTGCGACCAGCGCGCCTCCTTGGGAATCCAGAACACGTTGTCTGCGAGGTACTCGTCCTTGTCCTCGGCGGCCTGCACATCGTCGGCCAGCAGCGCCTTGTGCTTGGCCTCGAAGGCATCCGAGATGTACTTCAGGAAGATCAGGCCGAGCGCGACGTGCTTGTAGTCGGAGGGTTCCATATTGCCGCGCAGCTTGTCGGCCGTTTTGAAGAGCTCAGCCTCAAAGCCGAGATTGCCACTGTTTCCATTCCCGTTTGGCTTGTTGCGTGCCATTGATCTTTTTCCTATTGCACCCAGTTGCTCTTGGGTTTTGAAGTGTTTCAACATAATACATTGGAAGCGGAAAGAGTACCGGGAGCGACAGGAAGGAAATTCAGACCGTCCTCCGTCCGGTAGCGGCGCTCAGCCGCGCGGCCGGTATTCGCAGCCCATCTCCACGGCGCAGGCAGCCATTGCCCTGATTTCGCCGCCTAAAACGCCGACTGTATCACTGCATTCCTTCCTGCAAGGGGTGCGCGTTGCCGGGTACTCACCCGGTCCCTTCGTCTCTCTTCGTTCTCCTTCGGGCTGCGGCTTGCGTGCCCGCCCCTTTCCGG